>JANMGN010000372.1:0-5349 GCA_031374645.1 Chitinophagales bacterium
CCTTTTGACCGTTTTGATTTTGCGCTCGATGCAAAAATCAATAATTTGAAGTACAACGAATACAATTTATTGAGTACAAATGCAGTTGGACATTTCAAACCAGAATCTATTGTATTCGATGATTTGAGTACGAAAATTGGAGAAAGCGACATCAAGCTCAAAGGTGCATTGGATAATATTTTTAACTATCTATTTGATAATCAGGTACTTAAAGGCGAAATAAATGTGAGTTCTACTAATATGAACATGAACCAATTTATGACACCTGAGCCAGCAAAAGGAACTACAACACCAAGCGCAGCTACGCCAAATCCTGCAAATGTAGAACCTTTTCGTATTCCAAAAAATATTGATATGGTCATCAATGCTAATATGAAAAAAGTGACTTATACCAATATGGAAATGAGTAATTTGGTCGGAAAAATTTTGGTCAAACAAGGCATTGCTCGAATGGAAAATACACAAGCGAACACGCTCGGAGGTATGCTCGGTCTTGTAGGTACGTATGATTCTAACGTCGAAAAACCAAAGTTTGATATGACTTACGACATCAAAAATTTTGATTTTCAACAAGCATTTACAACCTTAAATACGATGGCGAGGATTGCGCCTATCGGAAAATATATGCAAGGCAGGTTCAACTCTACGATGAGTATGAGTGGTGCGCTCGGAAAAGACATGATGCCTGATTTTAATACGCTTACGGCAAGTGGTTTTTTACATACGCTACAAGGTTTGATTTCTGGAATAAAACCTATCACAGACATCTCTAATACGCTGAATATCAAAGATTTAGTTCCACTTTCTATCAAGGATAGCAAAAACTGGTTTGAGGTAAAAAATGGCGCATTGCTCATTAATCCTTTTGATTTTAAAGTAAAAGATTTGGCGTTTAATATGTTGGGTTCGCACAGTTTTGCCAATGAAATGAACTATGTTTTGAAAACAAAAGTTCCTCGCAAATTATTGGAAAAAAATGCTGCAACGGCTGCTGCAAATACGGGTTACAATTTGATTTTGAAAGAAGCCTCTAAGTATGGCGTAAATATACAAAATGGAGAATTTGTCAATTGTCAATTTACGATTACAGGCGGAATGTTTGCTCCAAAAATGGCGTTTAAAATATTGGGAACAGACGGACAATCTGTACAACAAACTGCTGAAAATCAAGCTACTGCAATCATTGATAAAGCAAAAGATAGTTTAAAAACTCGTGTAGAACAAGAGCTTAAAAAAGCAGAAGATAAGGCAAGAGAAGTAGCTCAAAAAGCGAAAGATAGTCTTAATAATGTAGCGCAACGTGAAGCTCAAAAAGCGATAGAAAAAGGAAAAGATGTCATAAAAGAGCAAGTTGGAAAAGTAGATAAAGAACTCGGCGACAAGGCAGGAGAAATCCTTGGCGACAAAGTAGGCGATAAAGCAAAAGACGTGTTAAACAAAGGAAAAGGTGCATTAGATAATATTTTTAAGAAGAAAAATTAGAATTAAAAAAAAGCGACAACTGAGAGGTTGTCGCTTTTTTTTGCTATTTTTAATTTAAACCTTGTTTTACAACTTCTCTTTTGTTTTGCTCTCCATCGCCAACTGACTTTCAAATTTATTATGAATAATAATAATCAGAAGTCCAAATAGAGTAGCCGAAACAATTACCACTACATTCACTATCCCGCTTACAGAAAAGGACAATCGAATAAGAATGGTGGAAATAATAAATCCTGAATTTCTGATGACTTTATGGAACTCGTCGGTATGAAAAAAAGAAAACAAAAGTAAAATAACATCTGCAATTATCAAAATATTGAAAAACTGCTCAAAGAAAACATTATTTATATTTTTGAACGAAATACCATTCGTAAAGTCAGGATAAATAACGCTCATAGACCAATTTACAAAAGAATAAATCGCAGTTACGAAAAGTATAGGCACTAAAGCCGTAGCAATAATTTTTTTAGCATTTATAAATTTGGAAACACTACTAAGATTAGCTTTGTGCGGATTTACTATTCGGTATTTTCTCATCCGATGCCTATGAAATTGATATATCAAGTAAAATAAAATAACCGAAGCCAATAAATCGTAGGTAAATTGCAAGTCGTCATTGATATTAAACCAATTCGTAGAAAGCGACAAGCCCGAAAGGTCTTTAAACAAACGCCTAATAATGATAAGTGTAATGATTTCGTATTGTTTGGAAATGTAAGTGCTTGTTGATTTGGGAAGATAATAAATCAACAGATAAACCTCGTAAACTAAGATAAACGAAAAAGGCGTATAAATGGCAGCAATAGGATTTTTCAATAGATTGGAAGGTTCAGCGATATGAATCATGCCAAAACTTACCAACTCAATAACTACCAAATGTATGATAAAACTCGCTAAAGCAATCCATAATATAGCTTGCTCTCCTATCTCTTTTGTTTTTTCTGAAAGAAATTTTCTGTAAAGTAAATTGAAAAATTGTTGTAATCCCATGACTTAATTTTTATTTTATAAATCTTTGTAAGGCGAGAGCTTGAGTAAAAGAGTAGGGAATTGATTTACCCACTTGGGTTTTTCGAGGCTAAAATACGGCTAAATTTACAGTATTTTTACGCTCCTAAAACCCAAATTAGAGGCAATTTTGGATTACTAAAGTTGGACTAAAATAATCGCTGCTTTTTCACAATATCAAAAAAAACGCTTGTTAGGAAGGAGAAATAATTAAAATATTGCTTGGTATTTTACCGTTTAGCTCTGCATATTATTTTTTCTTATCCCTCATTTTGATTTTAGTTGTAAAAAAATTGAAAACTTACTTTTTTTCTCTATCTCTTAAATTCCAGCCATCAGTTACTGCGTAGCTAAATCCAACTCCAAATAATAAAGTAATAAGTCCAGCAAAATAGGGTATTAGCTCAATCATTTTTATCATTTTTAATGAGTTTCAAATAGATACCAAAACATAATATGCTCGGAACCCAGATACCAATAAAAATCGCTTGGTCAGGATTTCCGTTAAAAAATAATATTTCGGAGTATATCAAAGATAAAAAAGCCGAGATAAAAAGTAAGATGTCTGTAAGCGTAAATTTCCTAAACATAGTTTAAAATGATTTTTTTGCCTGATGGTATGGCTTCTCAGGATACGCCCCGTTTTTTAGAGTGGCTTCTGGACTCCACTTTACTTCCCAAAGATACTCATTTTTTATCCCATTAAATCATTACCTCTTTTATTTTTGATTCTTTTAAATTTTTTGTGAGAAATCCAAATTAGATAACTTTCTAAAAGTTGTCTAATTTTATAATTAATTGAAAGTCAATGTTTTATTTATTTTCAAAAAAGTAAAAATAAACGCCTCCACAAAAAAATTAAAAGAACCTTAATTTCTTACTACTTATTTGTAAATAAGAAAATTAGATTTGACTGAAATGGTCTTAAAATAAAAATGCATGACAAATAATGTATTTAGTACAAAAAAAGACCTGTATTGTTCACACAATACAGGTCTTTCTACAAAATAAGGCTTTTTTTACTTAAAAAGACCTTTTTTCAAAGTCTTAGAATTGTTTCCGCCTACATACTCGCCACGGTGATATACACGTACTTCGTAAGGAACTCTTGGCTCGATTTTTACATCATCGAAAAGAACAGTCAAAGTAACATCTTTTTCAGAACCATCATACTGCACATCAGAAGTAGTCGTGTAAGAAAACTCTTCTCCGCTATTCATTTGCGCTTTCATGATTTTGTTACCAATTGTCACACCTTGTGGAGAAACGATTTGTACTAAAAATGTTTCTTTACCTTTTGCAAAATTATTTTTAGCCGTCTTGAAGTTTACCTTAAAACCGTCTGTACTTTTTGCTTTTTTGGTTTCTTCGCCTTTTGAGTTAATCGGAATCAAAGTAACTTTATCTACTTTGATTACTTTTTTCAAGTTATCCTCACGTATTTTTGTTTCTTCCAAGTTCTTAGAAGTTTCCGTAAGTGTGTTTGTAACTTGCTCTTTTTCAGCCGTAACAGTGTTTACGGTTGATTGCAAAGTTGCAGCTTGTTGTTCCACCTCAGCTACTTTTTTAGTCAAAGCAGCATTGTCGTTGCGCAAAGTTTGTACTTCAGCCAATGCCTGATTCAACTGATTGCGCATAGCATCCATCTCTGCACGTGCCTTTGTCAAATCTTTTTTAGACTTGATAAGGTCGTCGATTTTAGCTTTTTGCTGGCTCAATTGTGCCTTCTGAGCATCAATTACTTTGTTCAACTCCGTGTTAGAACCTTTCATTTCCTCCAACTGAGAAAGACTTTCGTAATATTGCTTTTCGAGTTCGCCTTTTACCTTTTCAGTTTCGTCCAATTTGGTTTCAGTTGCAGCGATAGTCGTTGCTTGATTGCCGCTGTTCCAAAACCAGTAAGCATTAGTTCCTAAAAGACCAGCGATTAATAAGCCAATAATAAGGGCTTTGTTGTTACTTTTTTGATTTTGATTCGTGTCCATAAATTTAATTGATTTTTAGTTTAAATAAAAGTTTTAATTTTTTGTACGCTCCACCAAGCAGGCGTAAATTTTATTGAAAAATACTACCGACACATTGCACTGTATCGAAAGTTTTTAGTTTCACAAAATAGCAATAAAGAAAGATGTTGAAAAGTATTTTCTCATAATCACAATGCAAATGTAAAAACTAATTTGATATATTAGCGTATTTAGTTAAAATATTATTGTGTGATATACGTAAAATACATCATTTGCACTACCTTATACTGTCACAAATGGCGCATATTACGTAGTTTTTTGAAAAAATAAATCAAAAATAAATCAACCAAACATAGCCATGAAATGGAGAAATACAGTAGCATAGGGTGCAGCCCTACGGAAAGTGGGGCAACGCCCAACGAAAACCGAAAATAGTTAGTCCACATTTTACTGTTACAAATAAAAAACTTAAATTTGCACCATAAAATTACCGAACTAAAGTATTTATGACAAAACAAGCACTTGTAAACGAGATTTTTACAAAAAAAACCTTTCTTTGCGTAGGATTAGACGTTGAACTTTCCAAAATACCAAAACATCTTTTAGAAACCGAAGATCCGATTTTTGAGTTCAACAAAGCCATCATTGACGCTACAAAAGACTTTTGTGTAGCCTACAAACCCAATATTGCTTTCTATGAAGCATTGGGCATAAAAGGTTGGATTTCGCTTGAAAAAACGCTAAATTATATTCCAAAAACGCATTTTACCATCGCTGACGCAAAACGGGGTGACATCGGAAATACTTCTCGTTTGTATGCCCAAACTTTTTTTCAGACCTATAATTTTGACAGCATAACGGTTGCGCCTTACATGGGCGAAGATTCCATAAAACC
>JANMGN010000422.1:0-3670 GCA_031374645.1 Chitinophagales bacterium
AATGCCGAATCATATTATTGATAAAACTTCCCATCGAAGTACTACTTATAATAGTAAATTATGACAATAGTTGCATTTTTTTCAGAAAATGTCAAGTAAATTTGAAAGACATTAGAATTTTTTTATAAATTTGTGCTAATATTGTAAATCTCCGTAAAGATTGACTAAAAACTTTAACTTGAAAAACATTTTCTTACCTTTCAAAATTAATTCATTAATTCATAATTTAAAGCCTTTAAAATTTTTTCAAAACATGAAGAAAGTATCACTTTTCGTGTCAGCCATAGTGCTGACGCTATCAAGTTTAGTAGCTCAAAGAAATGCTGACTGGACAACTGCGTTTCCTGATGAAGCAAAACAGATTTTTTTCCATTCTTTGACAGGTGTTCCTGTTGTAAAAGGCGACAAATACTACGCTGGTATTGACATGGAAACTCGTGCCGTCAAATGGACAGTTAAACGCTCTGGCGGACAGGCGTTAAGCTCGGCTATTGGCGAGGACGATGGTCTTGATTATTACGACGTTTCGGAAACTCCATTTGCAGTAGTAAACAATACGCTTTTGGATACTCGTGACGGTAAGATTTTGTTGGATAGAGAAAAAGATGAGTACAAAAAAATCAACGATTACGAAATTATAGATGCCATAGGTGCGATTTTGGTAAGAACCGTAAGCAAAGATGGTTTTGTAAAATTGTGCTTGATTGACAAAAAAACAGGTGATCAACGTTGGAAAACAAACACTGTCAAAGCAGGTTCTGGTTTGGGACTTACAATGTCTTCTCCATCTAGTCAGCCAGCTCCGCCGCCGCCAGTTCAAATTGCTTCTGGAACAAGCGTTTTGTTCCAAAACAACCAATTGATGTCATTTCAATACAAAAAGCAAATCGCTTTGATTAACATGACTGATGGTAAGTTACTTTGGTCTGATGACTTAAATCCAGCTCGTACATTTTTCTCGGAAGATGAAAAAACAATCTACTATGTAGAGCACGATAAAGGTGGTTTATTGACACAAGCCATGACACAAGGTGGACCTAAAAGAATGGGTAAGGAAATTACAGCGATTGATGCAGTTTCTGGCAAACCTGTTTGGAAAAAACCTATGGAAGCTGAAGACGCTATCAGAAGTTATGAAATCAGAGGCAATCAAATATTGATAGTACATGGTAGAGGATGTAATTTTTATACATTGGCAGATGCTAAAAAAGTTTGGAAAGACGATTTCGATGCAAAAGGTATTACTTCTGTTGATGAAAACGGAGAAGGCTACCTTGTAAGCTACGGTCGTTTTATTTCTAAAACAATGCAATTGGATAAAATGGGTAAGAAATTGTGGAAAAAACCGCAAACTCCACCTGTCAATCCTGATGCAGAAGAAGACGTTATGGGCGATGATGCTGACTATGTTGCTTACAAATATGCTGCTGGAACTGTCTATTTAGTACCTTTAAAGCTATCTTTTGTGCCAAAGAAAAAAGGTGCTGTTAAGGCATTTGATTTTGATTTAAAACCTGATACGAAACTTGAATATGATGCAACCCGTAATACAGTTATTATTTTTGATAATGATGGTGTTTCACTCGTAAACCCTGATAAGTTTCCCAAAGGATATGTTTCTAAGCGAACTAAAACAAAGGTATCAGAGATTATGTCGGTTGAAATGAGAAAAGATTGCTATTATTTCTCAGGTCAAGAAGATTATATTATTGTGAAGCCAGAAGGCGAAGTAGTTGAAAAGCATTATAAAGAGCCTTTTGATGGCAAAGGTTTTATGATGGGTGCATTGGCTGCTGGTTTGAGTGTTGGTAGTGCTGCTATGGCAGTGGCTGGTACGACCAAAGTATTGAAAGGTGCTGGCGATATGGTTGGTGGTTCAATGGCGGGAAATGGACAAATGGCTAACAAAGGTACTAAAAATATGGAAAAAGGAGGTAACCAACTCTCAGGAGGTCTTTTGATGGGTGACGTAGCTGGATTTATTCCGCCTGCTCGTCAATCTGCCTTTTCACAAACTCGTGATTTTGCTTATTTCTTTACCAAAGATAAAAAAGCAGATGAAAAAGTATTGATAAAATTGAACAAAGACACTGGTGAAGAAGTAGATAAACTTATTTTTAACGATGCTCGTCCAGTTTATAAAGTAGATGAAATCGAAGACCGTGTATTGTATTCTAACAAGAAACAATTGATGGTGTTTAATCCTAAAAAATAATTTTTAATACGTTTGAATTAAAAAATGCCTTGTAAGAATAAAAACTTACGAGGCATTTTTTTTGATTTTACATTGCACGCTGCCACACGACGATAGGATAAAAGGGTAAAACCTTATGCCGCTTAGTATAATCAAAAACTAATATCCTAACCATGTTGCATTTGGTCTTTTTTTCGTAAAAAAGAATTATATTTGCATTTTAAAAACCATAAAAATATAGATTCATGAAAAAACACATTTTTACACTATCATTCTTGCTTCTTGCAAGTTTTTCTTTTGCTCAAAAAGCACAAATTTGGCTTAGTCCAACTTACACGTTCTCTCCCAAATCAATTGCTCAGAGTACGTATAATTACAGTATTCAACAAACTATTTTTCAAGGAAACGATACTTCTTATTTCAACGTCAAAAACACTTTTGACAGGTTTGATACACTAAAGTTTACACCTAAAATTGGTTTTTCACTTGGAATACGTTGGGAAAAATCTCTAAATTCGCATTTTAGTCTAAGTTATGGCATCGGCTTCAATAAGCACCAATTTAATGTTACAAACAAGACTGGAACTGCTAATTTTCAGGAAATAGAAAGAACGCCTATATCAAAACCTCAAATATTTACGTTTACTGATAATGATAGCAAATTTATTTTTTCTAATGAAAAACTTAAAGAAGGAACTGATTTCAATTTGACAGAATTGCAAATTCCTTTAATTTTGAATTGGAAAAAAACAGATTTTTCCATTGGCATAGGAGCGCAACTGAATAGCCCTATTATCATTAAGACAACGAGTGAGGATTTTGCGTTTGAAATGATAGACGAAAAAACGTATAAACAAGTAAAAAAGGTTGTCAAAAGTAACAATTCTAGTAAAATTAAGCGTTCCAGCATTGATTTGTCTGTAAACTATACACAATGGGTAGATAAAATTGGTTTAGAAATTGGCGTTAGTCGAAGGATGGCTAATTTTTGGATTGACCAAAACGATGATTATTTTTTCTTGTTTCCACAGCCACAAGAAATTACCACACACAAAGTCAATCCAATTACTATATCGTTGCGAGTGATTTATTTGTTGAAATAAAAAATGAATAGTTTTCGTCTTGCTCGGTGTTATCAAGTAAGGCTACTGCACTGCTGTTGAGTGATAGAAAAAAAGGCACGCCTTTTCTCACACTACATAAAACACAAGAAAAATACATATTTTTCTGTTTCGTAGGTTTTTCTACATTAATTGTGAATAATATTCATTTCAAAACGGAAAACAAAAATTTTAATTTATGATAACTTCTCTCGAGCAATACCACGCAGAATACGCCGAAAGTATATCAAATCCTGAACGGTTTTGGGAAAAAAAAGCCGAGCAATTTACTTGGATAAAAAAATGGGACAAAACCTTAGAATGGGATTTTGACCAATACGATGTCAAATGGTTTTTGGGCGGAAAATTGAATATT
>JANMGN010000427.1:0-2634 GCA_031374645.1 Chitinophagales bacterium
TATATTCAATATTTCAATACCAACTTGGCTAAACCTTTTATTTGGAAATTTGCTGGATATGATACTAAGAAATTTTACAAGCAGAGCGATTCTAATACCTAAAGCATTTCATATCTAATACACTACTTGGACATATACAGACAGCAATCTCTCAACAGCTTTTGTTTATGAATACAGTTTTAGACTTTGTGACGGTCAGGCACTAACCTGTCCTTCGCTTGCTCAAAGCATAAAAGTTGATTTTCTTAATGGCACAAAAGGAACTATATCTGCCATCGCAAGCAAAAATCCTAACTTTGTAGAAGTACAGTGGAGCGACAGCAACTTAACACCAACGGGACAACCATTTAACCTTGAGCGTACAGACCCATTCGGAGCAGTCACTGTAATTGGAAATATTACTACGCCAAATCTTCCAAATGGCGATTACAGTATCAAGGATATTAGCGCAGTCGTAGGGCAAAAATATACTTATGATGTAAAAGTTTGTATTCCCAAAGTTGGTTGTAACTCCGTAGCGACTATCAGCATACAGTATTGATTTTGGGAGTAAAAACTAAGCAGTACGTGTAATTAAAACGAAGTTTTAATGAAATTTGTTAAATTTAATCTAATTTTCTAATATCAATTAGTGAAAATTCGTGTAATTAATGGTAAAATAAAATACACCAAGTTATTTCACGATTTTTAACATTATAAAAATAATAATATGAATAATAAAATAATATTCCGCACTATTATAGCAATCACTTGTTTTGCTACACAAGCCTTCGCTCAGGTAGAAACTATCCACGCTGACGAAGTACAAGCCAAAATAATTGGTAACCAGAAAACATATACTTTTTTAAAAGTAGGCGACAAAGGCGAAAACCTAAACGAGATAAAAGGCACATCTTGTTTACCTGACATCAACTTTGAGACCCATGCCACTTGGCTCAAACTAAACATTGCCGAAAAAGGAACTTTAGCATTTGACATTGCGCCATTGTATGCAGGCGACGATTTCGATTTCATTTTGTTCAAACAAATCAATAACAAAAAAGAAGAAATTCGTTGCATGGCAGCAGGAGAAATCATCGGCGCACCGACCAACCAATCTGCACTATGCAGAGGTATCACAGGACTTAGAACAGCGGCAAAGGACAATATCGAAAACAAAGGATGTGCCAGCGGCAAAGACAATTTCCTTTCGGCAGTACAAACCACCGAAGGCGAAGAATTTATCCTTTGCATCAACAATTACGCCAACAACAATGGTTTTCAGATTACTTTCACAGGTACTGCGATTATTGGCGAGCCAACAGATTTTCCACAAACCACTTTCTCCGACTGTACACCTAACCCGACAAGGCAAAACACAAGCATCACCATCATCGCTCAGACACAAAGTAATCTAAACTATATCCTTATGGCAGCCAACGGACTAATTATCTATAATCGCAATACACTACTCCAAAAAGGAGCAAATGTACTTGATTTAAACGCCGCCGAAGACTTATCACTTGGTACATACAAAGTCATATTGAAACATGAAAACAAGACCATAGAGCGAACCTTTGTCAAACAGTAATTTACTAAATATGAAGCAAACGCTTGTAAATTTTTCTTTGAAAACAAGCGTTTGTTTCTATATGCCTACTTAAGCAACACCGAAAAAGAGAAAAAATTCTTATAATTTGTAAATTCTCTAAAAATTTGCCTTCCTAATTTTTTTAACTAATTTTCAAAAATAGCACAACATGAAACAAATAATCTCGTTTGTCCTTATAATGCTTTGTTTTTACATAGCACAAGCTCAAAACCCAGTAGTAGTTTGTCCCGACAAAGATAAAACAGCCTATTATCCACTAAACAAAGGTCTCGTTTATGACTTTCACGCTAATATTGTGAAAAACCTCAACGAGGTAGCGCTGACCCTTTTAGACATAAAAGACGCTGATTTCTGCAAAACCTTTGGCGTGTTCGATGTAGCGCACTACCGTATGAAAGGCTTCGCTACCGATGGCTTCGATGAAGATGTAGCCGCCTACAAAAAAGACTGTGCTACCCAAAAACCCTATTATTTACTCTTTATCCGCAAATACGATGAAAACATCAACTTAGAAAAAATAACCGTAGAACTATCGCTACCAACCGATAAAAAATTCTCCTGCCTAACCGAGATGCAGCGCAGCCTTCTAAAAATACGCTTGGAGAAAATAATAGTAGAAAAACTAAAAATAGACCCCGAAGGCTCTATTTCTGAACAAGCTGCCATGTACTTGTTTAAATCGCAAATAGAGAAAGCGGTAGATTGTTGTGATGGTGGTAGGGAAGATGAAGAGTGTAAACCAGAGTGTCCTTCTCAAAGCGAGGTTATGGAAATAGTCGAGCAACATATAGGAACATCCCTAGAAATAAATGTAAAAAAATGTGAAATTGAAAATTTTCAAAAGAAAAATATTTTCCAATTTAGTAATTTTATTGTTATTAAAGGTTCAGAAGATATTGATTTATTGAAAGAAATAACCGAATTTATTACAGAAAAAGAAAATCAAGGATATGAAGTTGAAGCATTTGTTACCTCTTATTTGAATATTTGTAGTATTCCTAAACCCAACCTTGGTGCTAAGGGTAGCACTCAAAATGAGAATG
>JANMGN010000437.1:0-2253 GCA_031374645.1 Chitinophagales bacterium
ACGTGTAAATAATAACTTGTGTTTTCTGCTTGCCTATTAAAAGCTATACTTCTCTAAATTTTCAGCCCAATGCGCTGCATTGAACTTCAAATTTAGCTCGTCTATCTTCTAATATACTAACCATAAATCCACAACTTATTATTCACACGTTACTAATTCAAAATTCTGATAGTTTCACACAATTATTTTTAGTATTGAGTATTTCTGTTGTTAGGTACGCTACGACAGCCGTACTTTATACTTTTGAATACTAAAAAAATTATACTAAGTAGTTGGGCTAAAATAACCGTAATTTTTTTAAAGGGAAGTCGTTGTAAAATAACATAAGTAACTTCCTTTTAGTCAGTTATTTATGTTATTTTACAACGACAAAAAAATTGCCTATTATTTCTGTACGCCTACTTATCTTGAACTTTGTGTCTTCTAACGAATAATTCCAAGTTTTTATTTCAAAACGCAAAAGTAAGAAAAATGTAAGGCTTATCACAAAGTTTTGAGAAATTTTTGATAATAGAATGTGTGAATGAGCCGTTTTGAGTGTGAGTAAAAGAAATTCGTTGGTTTATTTGTGATTTATGTAAAAAAAAACGTCGGCGAAGATGAACCTCGCCGACGTTGGAAAAATAAAAACTAAAATTATTGTAATTGGAAACGCATCGTAACTCTTCCTTCCAAACGTGTGGTTGGTATAGAAAGCGATGTTTTAGGTTTTATGGTATTGTAATTCATTTCAAAACGCAAAGAAAGTTGTTTGTTTACAGCATAATCCATAGAAGGTGCTACTCTTAAAGAAAATTCTCCACGTACAGGAATACGATTTCCAGTAACCAATTGTGTTTGATACGTAACGCCGTCTGCAAGTGCAATATCGCATTTCATCAATAAATCGTTGCCTTTTTTAGGCTTTTTAGGTTTTATTGGCTTACCATTTTTATCCAGTTCTGGTTTTTTATTTTTCTCGTCCTCTTTACTTTTTAGTTTGATAATAGAACCAAGTCCGCCTTTTTTGTCGTCTTTTGCATCTTTTTTCTTCGCTTTATCAAAATTCAAGAAGTCTAAAAATTTCAAGTGAACATTTTTCATTTTATAACCAAAACCAACCGAATACTCATCTAATTTTTGTTCTGACAACTGATTGTCTATGAAACTAAGCTGCAAATTGTAGCGTTTTTTCATATCTACACGGAGTGTTAGTTCATTTTTTAGCTTAACATCTATCCCTATCAGCGGAGAAAATTCTCTATTCAATACTACACCAGGAATATTTAATTCTGAGTAATAACTTTTATTGATAGGGTCAAGGCGATATACGTCTGTTCTATCAAAATCTGGTGTATTGGTGTTGTAAGAGTTAAGTTGCAATTGCGACTTGTAACCGTGTGTAATGTTGATACTTTGTACTTTATCTTTCAAGCCTTTTAGTTTCCCTAAACCATTATACGTCAGTTTGTAATTGGGTAAAGGAACTGTTTTGAAAATATCCAAACCGATTTTATTCGGATCTTGACCAGTGTATGCTGACATAAATGCAGGTATTGCAACATCTGCATTTGTTCTACCGTAGCCTTTGTAATAACCTATATCTAATTGGTGTGCTTGCAAAGGTTGTCCTGATGTATTGTTCAACGTAGCCAAACGTTTTGAAAGTATTTGACTATTATTATTGTAATCGTTGTATAATTTTTGTGTTACTACGTCATTTTTACCAAATAAACCAGCCAAAGAGAAATAAGAAACCGTAAACGAACCTACATCACGTGGTGCTAAATGCCCAAAAGTGTCATTTGGCGTGGACAAAGTTTGTTTAAAATCTTCTGTCTGATTTTTAGTAAAATTCGCCATTGCGTCCACCTCGATTCTGAAATCAGTAATAGGCTCTAATGTAAGACTTGCTTGTAATTGCTCGCTATAATTACGAACCACCGATTCGTTGAGCTGATTGCTTGTCGTAATCCAGTTTCTGTTCGCTGCATCATCTAACCATTTTCCGAGAGGTCTATCTTTCAGTGCTACATTTCTATCACGTTGTCCAAAAAGGCTTTCTGAAAATAGAAATCCTGTTGTAAAATCTCCACCAGGTGCTGTAAACGAAGCATTATCTTGTCCTAAAATACCTGTGTTTTGGGTAAAACCAGGTGCTGTATTTTCAAATTTTTGGGTATAAGAAGCACGTCCTTTGCGCACCATCATTAGAGGACGTAGGATTGCACGCTCTACCAAACTTGGTTCACGGTCTTTCTTTTCTTTTTCTTT
>JANMGN010000450.1:0-10397 GCA_031374645.1 Chitinophagales bacterium
TTGTAAATCCAAACACCTAACATTCCCAAAGCACCAATAAGCATCAACCCAATAGCGATAATTTGCGCTTGTGAAAGGCTTGCTCCCAAAAAATTGTACCGAGGATTAACACGTATTATTTCTATAATAAAACGCTCTAAACCATTGAGTAACAAATAAATAAAAAATATCATACCATTCATTTTGATGCGTTTTCTCAAAAACCAAAGTATCGCTAAAATAACCATACACATCATGGTTTCGTACATAGGTGTAGGAAAAACCGCTGGTATCAACTGCGTACAATAACCATCTGTGCAACCTTCCATCGGAAAACCTTCTTTGAGTACATTGTGCGGATAATTTTGCGCCCAAAGCCAATCGGGTAGCATACTCATCCAGCTTGGTTTGGGCGCAATATTCTCTATGCCCCAATCTCCATCTCCCGAAAATTGACAACCTAAACGACCAACTCCATAACCAACTACCAAAGCTGGCGCAACAGCATCCATCATCAAAATAGGGGGAATTCCCAATTTCTTTACATATATATAGCAAGCAAGAAATGCTAAGATAAGACCGCCATACATCGTCAGACCGCTACCAGAAAAAAGCTGTCCCAAAGGATCTGCTGCGAAATCTGACCAATTTTCCATGACAGAAAAAAGTTTTGCGCCCAAAAGACCAAAAATAGCTGCCACAATCGTAATATCTCCAATGCGTGCATGAGGAAAAACATTGATCGTTTGGGTTACAGGTTTGTCTAATTTTGCTTTTTGCGATTCGTAGTATCGGTAGGCTAAAAATAAAACCAATCCAATGATTCCACCTATCCAACTGCCTTTTGTAGAAGCAATTATTCCTGCCGCATCCGCTTTGAAAGCAATGAAATTTTGTGCGGCATAAACGAATTTAAAACCTATAAAAAAACCAATTAAAGCATTGATAATAAGGTCGGTAGGTGTTGCGGCTTCGCCAATAGTTATAGTAGTCAATCTTGGTAAAAGCAAGCCTTCTGCTTCTTTGCGTTTAAACTCTAAAGTAAGCGTATAAGCACTTGCTAAAAAAGCCATCGCAAGCAATAAGCCAAAGGTTTTTACCACCGAAAAACCGCCATCTCTATCAAAAAGTGAGGGCAAAATATCATGTAAAAAATAAGATAAATCTGGATACATTTTGTTCAATTAAAATAAATAAAACGCAAAAATACATCTTTAAGATAATGTTTTATAACAATGGTACAAATTTTGCAAAAGAATAATTGAGAATACACATTTTCAACTTTTTTTTCTAAATTTTATCTTTTTTTTGTTTTTTTATAAAAAATAATGCTTCGTATTTTATGCACAATAAAATAGGGTAATATCCTGATATTCAGTTATTTATTTTTAAATAAGTAAATATATCCTGTCACAATAACTATAATTATGGGATATTTTTATAAAAAAAAAGACTTAATTTTGGTGCAAACAAACTAAAGAATGAAACGCAAACTGTTTCATTTTAATAAATTCTAAACTTATACAAAATGAAAAAAATATTATTACCACTCGTTTTCTGTGCATTGGCTCAGTTTGGTGCAAATGCAAGCTGTGTGTATCAAAAACAATTGGAAGGACAAGAATTTCAAATCGGTGTGATGCTCACTTGGGCGACACAAATGGAAGATAATACTTCTATGTTTATGGTTGAAAAATCAGAAAATGGTATCGACTACACCAATGTTGGTAGCGTTGTAAGTGCTGGTTCTTCTAAAAAAGCAAAAGATTATAATTTTTTAGACGTAATGGCTTCGTCGCCATTCGTTTATTATCGCTTGAAACAAGTAGATATTGACGGTTCATTTAGTTACACAGACGTAATGAAGATGAAAAAAAGCATTTCTAATAATTTTATGGTGGCTCGTATGTCTTCTCCAACCGCAAGTAAAGAATTTACTGCGACGCTTGACGTTTTCAAAGAGGGCGAAATGCACTACGAATTGCGTGATTTGGAAGGTAACGTATTATTTGCTTCTGTACAACCAATGATTAACGGCTTAAATGACGTTACTGTAAATTTGGCTGACCAAAAGCCAAACTTATACAAATTGGTTTTCAAATTTGATAAAGAAGAAGAGGCGCTCGTTATAGAAAAAGTGCTTTCAGAAATGGAGAAAAAGCAAAATGTGGCTACAAATCCTACAAAAAT
This sequence comes from Chitinophagales bacterium, assembly GCA_031374645.1. Taxonomy (GTDB): domain Bacteria; phylum Bacteroidota; class Bacteroidia; order Chitinophagales; family Saprospiraceae; genus CANHEE01. Next base: position 2,170 of record JANMGN010000450.1, read on the forward strand.
TGGAAGACAGTAATAAATGTATAATTAAAAATGTATAATTAAAAATATACATAATTTGTTATAAATGAGTTTATTAGTTTAATATAAAAAAAAGTCTAATTTTTTCAAGCGAAAAAATTAGACTTTTTTTATTAACACAACTTTCTATTTTATAGAAGTAAAACGTGTATTTACTTTTTTCCAATCTACAACACTAAAAAATGCAGCGATATAATCTGGACGACGGTTCTGGTAATGCAAATAATAAGCGTGTTCCCAAACGTCAAGCCCTAAAATAGGTGTTCCTTTTTGTTCCGCAACGTCCATCAAAGGATTATCTTGATTAGGCGTTGAAGAAATAAATAATTTGCCGTCAGCACCTACACTCAACCAAGCCCAACCTGAGCCAAAACGAGTTGCACCAGCGTTAGCAAATGCCGTTTTGAACTCTGCATAAGAGCCAAATGTAGCATTTATTGCTTCTCCGAGCTTACCCATAGGTTCGCCACCGCCATCTGGACTCATAGATTTCCAAAAGAAAGAGTGATTAAAATGTCCGCCACCATTGTTGCGTACTGCAGGAGAATATTTAGAGATATTTGCTATTAAATCCTCCAAACTTTTGCCCTCGCCTTCTGTACCAGCGAGTGCATTATTGAGGTTTGTTACGTAAGCATTATGGTGCTTACCGTGATGAATTTCCATCGTGCGAGCATCTATATGTGGTTCGAGAGCCGCCAAAGCGTAAGGTAATTCAGGAAGTGTGAAAGCCATATTTTTAATAATTTTATTGATAAAATACAAAGGTAAATACCTTTACTGTTATAGACGAATTTGTATAGAAAATCTTTTATTTTATTCGCTCAAAACTAACAACTGATTGTAAAAAATATTTTTACTTTCGCTTTCCATCAAAAAATTATAAGCTCCTTTGGGTAAATCTTCCAGATTGATTGAAAAATAATTTTTTCCTTGTAAAAGATTGATATTCAATGTTTTAATCACTTGTCCACTTATGTTGATAACTTTTACACGTAAAATATCATCTTGATTACTTTCTAAATCAACCGAAAGTAAACCTTTTGTAGGATTTGGACCAACTTTTACCGTTTGTGTTTTTATATTTTTCAAAACAATGATAGCGGAATACTCAAAAGAGCCATCTTTATCCACTTGTTTCAAGCGATAATAATTGATATTTTTTTCAATCATATTGTCTGTAAAATCATAATTTTCTTCTCCTAAACCCTTACTTCTCGTTGGAATTTTACCTATACTTGAAAAATTAACGCCATCTGTACTTTTTTCTACTAAAAAATAATCGCTATTTACTTCCAGCTCGGTTGTCCAGAATAATTGATTGGTATTTTCTTTTACCAAACCTCTAAATACTTTTAGTTTTATGGGCAAAACAGCTGCATTTACTGCCGCCAAAGCATCTATACGACCATCGCCAAAGACATTATTGGGCCAATTTGCAGACCATGTTGAAGTAGTACAATTTGGTGGAAAACTAATTGTTGGCTGTACAGCAGTCGTCCTTAAAACAGAAGTTATACCTGCAACATTTCCTGCCCAGCTTGGTTTTGCAGCAATAATTAGCGCAACAGCTCCCGCTACGTGAGGTCCCGCCATACTTGTTCCATTCCAGCCACTTGCGTACGCATTTCCTGGTACACAAGAGCGAATATTAACGCCAGGTGCAGTAACATCTGGTTTTCTTCTATTTATTCCATTCAAAATAGCTGGTCCTCGGCTGCTAAAATTAGCTATCGCATCTAAATTATTGCTTGCACCTACGGTAAAACTATTTTGAAAAATAGCTGCTGGACTATCCACCGTACTACATGCTGGTCCACTATTTCCTGCCGAAACGACTACTACAATACCTGCCGCTGTCAGATTATTAACGGCATTTTCCATCGCAGCATAAGAAGCCGCATCTGTACAACCTTCTGATGCAGGACAAGCCCAAGAGTTATTGATAACGTGTGGTGCTTTTGTTACATCGGGATTGTTGTTTGATAAATCCGTAGGCGCAAGAAAAAAATTGAAACACTCCGTATAAGTAGCTGGCGTTCCCCAATTGCGCTCCATATTGCGGCAACCAATCCATTTTGCTCCTGGCGCAACTCCAATTTGGTTTCCAGCACCATCATCTCCAACCATTGTTCCCATCGTATGTGTACCGTGTTGTTGATCATCGCAAGGCACAGTACTATTCAAGCCACAAGGATTTGAACCTGAATTATGAATATCTATGGCATGAATAGCATCATGCCAATTAAAATTATGATTAGCTACTGAACCATCCCAACCTCTATAATGTGTTTTCAATGCTGGATGATCCCACTGATAGCCAGTATCTTCGCCCGCAATAACTACGCTTTGCCCAGTCGGATTTCCAGGTAAAGCCCAAACATCATCTGCGTTTATATGCGAAATACTCCACTCGACCGCACGTTGCCCGCCTGTTTCCGAAGGAGCAATCATCGCTTCTTCGCCCTTTATACTTGGATTATACAAAATAGCTTTTACTTCGGGCAAAAGTGCGATTTTTTCAATCGTATTGAGGTCAGTAACTGCCCATAAAGTATTGTTTATCAAATAACTACGAAAAGTAGAATTGTTTTTTTCTAAAATAGGAATAACATTTTTTTGCGTACGTTCTGCGGTTGCTTTTAATTTTTTAAAAACAAAACGCCCCTTTTCATTTTTAGTTTTCAACGTAAAAGCATCGCTCACATCAGCTTGTTCAGCCATTGCAATTATGAAATCAGTCGGCTGATGCTGTACTGCCGAAAGCACTTCTTTACTCACTTTTTGTTTCCAATCAATATATTGCGCTTGTAGATTTTGTAGGAATAAAAAGGCAAGCGCAAAAAAGTATATTTTTTTCATTTCTTAAATTTTTTATTTTTTTACCAAAATAATTGCTGTATTTGGTACTTGATGAAATGTAAATGAACAATAGAATAGTAACCAAAGATAAGTAAGCGTGTAGAAATAATCGGTAATTTTTTTTGGCGTTGCAAAATAACATAAGTAACTGACTGCAGGGAAGTTACGTTGTTATTTTACAACGACTTCCTTTTAAAAAAATGATTATTATTTTAGCCCAACTACTTATGTGTATAGGAATAATTTATTAAATGAGAAGTTATCTATTACTTATTTTGTAAAAGACGTAAAAAAGGTTGATAAATTTTATATTATCAACCTTTTCGACTTTTACTGTGCAAATATCACTCCAATACTCTTAAATACGCATTTTAAAGGTATTTTTATTCATTTGTATTTTACAGTCCTATATACCAAAATATGCTACTATTTTTGGTTTAAGTGTATTTATACTTCATTCTTCCCATTCGGCGGTGTAAGGATTGTATCCACAATCAACATCAGTCTCCCAAATTTTTTCGTCTTCATTGTATGTTAAATTACTACCGTCTGTACACATAAATCGGAACTCACAATCTTTACATCGAGCAATAAGGTTTTTGTTAATTTTCCAGAGTTTTTGAAATGCATCTGAGGCAATCACTTCATTTATCTGAATTTCTAAAAATTTTCCCCAATTCGTATGACTATTGGGAGCATTTTTTATAAATCCATTTCCGTCAATTGTGAGTTTTTTATTGAAAAATGTATTGTACTCTTGACTCTCAGTAAATAATTTCATATTAACTACAAAATGATTTTTATGCACTTTGCTATTTATAGTATTGCTTATTTTTTGAGTAGTATTGTAAAATGATTTTGTAAAATTATGATTTTGAAAATGTATAACACTATTTGGAGCATTAAAAAAACAAAAAAGCATGATACGAGGTTCTTTTTCTATTATTTTTACGATATCTTGGACGGAATCGGGTATAAAAGGGATATAAAACTCTACGGAATGAATTGAAGATTTACTTACTAATCCAACAATTTTATTAATTGTATGTATATCACAATTATTATAACTCCTAAATTGAATAGAGTGGCAGCACAAATTTTCTAATTGTATAATTATATTTTCAATATTGGCAATCGCATATTCTCCCAATTCAACTATTGCATTATTAATTACACTCGGGTAGTTCCAGTCAAAATTTATTGTAGTAAATTTTGAAGAATTATCTGCCCAAATAATAGCGTCATTATCTCTTAAAAAATCCAAGTATTCGATAATAATTTCTTTATTTTCTTGTCCATAATATTCAACAATCTCTTTTATACTTAAATTTTCGGATTCTGTTAAAATCTGAAACAGAGCATTTGGAATAAAAAAATAACTTCTTCGCATTAAATCATATACAATACTCCTTGTTGCACCTTTTACAGGAATACAATTACTTACAATTTTCAGTATTTTCTTCATCAATTAAAAATATGGGATTAGATATCTATTTGTAAAACAATTGAGGTTCAAATGATTTAGTGCCATAAGAATCTATAGAGACCAACTTATTTTCTGACAAACCAGTTTTGACGAATTCCTGCTTTCTTGAAAGCAAAGCAAAAAGTGGCAACGTATTTTTATTTTTTACTTTTTCTAAGAGTTTCATATTTTAAGAAATTAGATATTCTGCAATAGATTTATGAATATTAAAATTACCTGGTTCGGAAACCATACCTCCAAACTGACCAACAGGATTAGTTTCTAAAAAAACATATTCATTCTTTTTAGTAACGACAATATCGATAACACCTATATTGTCATTCAGTTTTTCCATTAATTTCTTAATTTTATTTTGTATCTGTTTTGGTAGATTATAGACCATATCTCTATTGGGTTTTTCTGTGTCATAGCGTCTAAAATCAATTTTAGTTTTGTCGTTTTCCTGTGACATAATTGCTATACTATGAATTTTATTAGGCATATAAAAAATCTGCAACTCAAATTTTTTATCTAATAATGGTTGAAATAATGATGGAAAAAAATGATCATTCATTTCTTTGACAACATCATAATCTATAACTTCTGTAAATGATTGATAATACGAAGTTTCATTTCTATACTGTAAGCATTCCGCAATAGGTTTTGTTATTAATGTGCCACATTTATTTAGTAAAGCTATTAAGTCTGTTTTTTTTGTTAAAATATAGGTTTCTGGAATTTTGAGTCCTACTTCTCTGGCATAATTTAATGCAATCAATTTGTTAATTCGAGCAGCACGATAGTCACAAAGTTTTTTTGAACTTTTGATTCTATCATAAATATAGTTTTCAATAATCTTTAGTTCATGATTTTTTTTCATCTCCAAATACTTATTCAAACTATCTTCATCTGTAAAATTACTAAAATCTGTAAAATTACTTATTAAAATATCCCCTCTACGATACCAACAAGCACTTATTTTTGACAAATCAATTATTTGATTGTCATCAATAAGGATTTTAATTGTTTCATTTCCTTGATTGTCAATTGATAACTCAATAATTTCTTTTTTTGATTCTTGATTAATTCTTACATAATCAGTTTTATAGAATTTTAACCAATCTATCACTCTATTGGTTGTAATTTCTGAATCTTGACTTAAAATAAGCACCATAATTTACTTTATTTCAATGTTATTTAAAATTTTATTTTCGTTATTAGAAATAGTAATAATTTTAAAATTGCCTTTCGGGAGTAATAGGGGCTGCTCTTTATTACTTTTCCATTCTACGACATCTATCGGAACATCAGTAGAAAATTCTTGATTTGAAAAATAAGCCAAAATAAGACAAGGGAATTCTAAATTTTTGATTTCTGGGAAAAATAATTTTCTATAATTACCCAGTTTTGTCCAAGTCGGTCTATTATTTTCAATTGTTGTTTTGGGATGAAATAGGCTTATGTCGTAATACTTTTTAAAACTCGAAGTATCAATCTGGTCATTTTTTAAAAAATTATAGATAGGAATACTGTATGGATTTCCTTTTTTATCTAAGAAAATAGACGGTTCTTTGATTTTTGGATTGGCAATTTTCCAAAAATTAGAAGAAATTTTTTCGGGTAAACCTTCTAAGGTTTCAACCTGACTAATAGTCAAAGGATTGATGCCAGTCATTTTTTGAAATTGATAGGACATAGTACGCCATTCAGATATTTCGGCTTCGCAAATATGTTGATAACCAGCATGAATAAGTATTTTTGCGCTTGGATTTTCTTTTACAATTAGTGAAATATTATAAGCCTGTACAGAATCTCTACGGTTCATATTTGTAAAATTAATATCATCAGCCTCGTAGCCAAAAATTTTCCAACCTGTTTTATGAGCATAATCAATCAGATTGTGAAAAATTGGCTCATTCGTATAGTAGCCATCTTTGAGCGATAAATAATTTTTTGAACTGAAAGAAAAATTACTCGCTAAAGCCTCAAAACCTATATATTCAAAACCTTGTTTTTTCAAAGAATCTAAAAGCATAAATGTAAAAACTCTACTTTGTGGATTATAATGAGCTTCGTTAATCATTATAGCTTGCTCATTTTTAGATTTTTGTAAAATGTAAAAAAGTGCAGAAATAGGTTTTAACGTTGAGAAATAAGCCAAATCTTTTTTCAATACAGGCTGATTTCCATCATTTTTCGCTATCAAACTCTCTTGATATTTTCCTATTGAAGACAGGTAAAAAGGTACATTATTACTTAGTCTTGCTTTTTCACTAAACATATAATAGTTGAAAATATTTTTTTCAAAATCACTTTTTACAAACATCTCCTCATTGTTATCATTTTTGATTTTAATTTCTACTCGCCTATTTTTTTCTTTGCCATCTTCGGTATTATTATTGCCTGTGTTTAAGGCATCAGCAAACCAAGAAATTTTTATTTTATCTTCTAAAACGCCTAAATTTTTCAAATAATTAGCTGTTTCAATAGCTCTTTTTTGAGAGAGTCCTTCATTATTCTTACCTGTATTATCCGTATATCCAGAAACGTAAATTGTAGAAGTTGGATGTTTTTTCCAAATTTTAGCAATATATTCCAAATCTTGAATGTATTGAAGTTCTATATTACTTTTGGCTGTTTTAAAATAAATATTAAATTCTGTAAATTCATCTTCGAGTTTTGGAGTTGATTTTTCATCACACAAATGCGTATTTTCTTCCCTTAGGCAAATGTTATCCAAATGAATCGTTGCTGCGTCATCATGTGTATTTATATCTGGTCTATCAAAAAAACCAATCGTAAAATACTTAAAAGTAGAATCCGCAACGAATGTTACAGTAAGATTTTGCCACCTATCTTCCATTAATTCTTCTTTGAAAAAAGAAAAGGTAGGCTTTTGTTTTATTCCTTCCCAAGAAAAAGAAAAAGGAACTTTTTGAGTTGAAAGTAAAACGCCAAAAGCCTTGGAAATATCTTTTCGTGATTTTCTATCTTTAATATCGAAAGTTAGCGTATATTTTTTTCCTGATTGTAGAGGTTCTTTCAAACGAGAAGAAATCGAGCCATACAAATTGATAGTAGCGGTTGTTGTACCACAAAGTGCCAAAGCCTTTGTTGTTTTTTCTCCTCTAAAACCCAACGCAATGTAAGACGTTCCTTTTGATGCAAAAGAGGTATTGGTGTAGCAACGGCTCATCGCATTTTCCTGATTCAAAAATTTGTCCTCTACATATCTATCTTCTGTATCTGTCAAATAAGCAAAGACTTTATTGTTACACTGCCAACCTTTTACCGCTTTGTTAAATTCGGAATAGTGCCAAAAGCTACCTTCCCATTTACCTGACAGAGGTATATGTTGCTCAAAACTACCATTTATAAGTAAATTTTGGGCAAAAGCGGTATTTGAAAGAAATAAAATAAAGATTATTATTGCACGTATCATATTCAAAAATAGCAAAAAGGAGATACCGAATACAAAATTCGGTATCTCCTATGAATTAATCTACGGATATACGTTATCAAACTGAGTTCCACCACCTGGTTTCATACACATTTCTTCAGCGGTATCATGATAACGACCAGCATTTGCACAAGCAGGTATGCGTCCGCCCTTGATTTTGGTTGCTTCATTTGCAGTAATTTCTATTGAAGTAAATTTTACGTCTGACAATTTTTCAAATTTCATTTAAAAAAATTTAATTGTTAAATTCTTCTACTTCACTTTCTACAAGCCTCTCATAGTATGCAGATAAGCGTGGCATCGAAGAAGTCCACGTAATTGCGCAATTAACAGAAGCAGATATAATAGCATTTTTTCTTAAAAAAAAAGCATAAGTATTTTTATAAAAACACAAAATTTTATTTTATTTATATAATTTAAAAT
>JANMGN010000582.1:0-2621 GCA_031374645.1 Chitinophagales bacterium
TTTTTGTCCCAGAGCCATCGTCGAGTTCGGATAATGCACCTCATCAGAGTCGCAAGGCAAATATTCCTCGTTTCGGATACCATCGTTCGGGTCACGTGTAATCATATATACGATTGCGCCGTTTTGCAAGAGCATTTTCGCCAAACGAATAGATACATCGTAAGCGTACTCGTCTTCACAAATCTTTTTACCTTTCCACTTTCCCATCGCACCAGGGTCTGGTCCGCCATGACCAGAATCTATATAAAAAACTCTATTGTTTAATTTTTTAGAAAAAACTTTTATGGCATCGTCATCAAAAATAGAAACTGCTTTTTTGGCTGCACTTGGCTCTTTGTCCTCGATTTTTCGTTCAATACAACCCAACTCGTGATAAGGTACCCAAAGATCGTTTCCTTTTTCAAGTTTTCCTTTTTTCAACCTTTTGGCATACATTTTTTCATTAAACTCTTCGATGCGTTTTGCTTGCGAAAGGTCATCAATGTCAATCGTAGAGCGAATACTTTTACCGTTATAAGGAAAAATACGTATAGGAATTTTGTACGATTTATTTTCAATTAAAGGATCGTTGTCGTCCATATCATTGAGTGCATAAAATTGGTCTATGTTGCAATCGTAATCTTCCAACTCAAAACGACGAAGTAAAGCAAACACGCCATCGCCATCTTTTGCCTTTGTAGTCAGGTAAATAGGTGATTCACCTTTGTGAAAATAGTGAAAAAATGTTGTTTTACTTTCTCCAAAACAAAAATTGGGCATAAAAGTAAAAAAAATAATAGTTATGACAGAAAAAAAACGCATAGTATGTTTGTTCATCGTAATTCGTACTTACCTTTGCAAAATATTAAAAATCAAAGGTAAAGTTTTTTACCAATTTTAAAAGCGGTGCTAAAAGAAATCCTATTTTTACTCAAAAAAGAAATAACGTTAGAATGGCGACAAAAGTACGCTATTGGCGGCATTTTATTGTATGTTGCCTCAACGATTTTTATAGTTTACATATCTTTTATTCGAGTGCAGCCTAATGTCTGGAACGTAATGTTCTGGATTATCGCGCTTTTTGCCTCCGTAAATGCGGTTGTGAAAAGTTTTGTACAAGAAAGCGGCGCAAGACAATTGTACTACTATCAGTTGGCAAACCCTACTGCGATTTTGATGTCAAAGGTAACTTACAATATATGTTTATTGCTGTTAATCAATATTTTAACGTACGGATTGTTTAGTTTCGTTACTCAGAATCCAGTAAAATTACCAGGGCAATTTTGGCTTGCTTTGTTGCTCGGGAGCATAGGTTTTGGTATTACTTTTACGTTTGTTTCAGCGATTTCTTCCAAAGCAAATAATAGCGCAACCTTGATGGCGATTTTGAGTTTTCCAATCGTATTGCCTACACTTTTGAGTTTAGTAAAATTTACAGCAAACGCACTCGGACTAATTACAGACACAGCAACTTACAAAGATATTACGATTTTACTTTCCATAGACGCTATTTTATTGAGTTTGGCGTTTATACTATTTCCATATATTTGGAGAGATTAAAAAAAATATTATGAAACAAAATTGGTGGAAAATTCTTTGCGTATTTATTTTGATATACGTAATTGTCTTTGGCTTATTAGTGCCATTAAAACCTGCAATTCAAGGCGTTTCTAAGCCTAACGCAAAGGCTGGCGACACGCTTACGCTCTCTATGTACGGCTATAATACGTATTTTAAAGATGCCACAGACATTCGTGTTTGGCTAAAACTCGATTCAGCGCACGTCGTAGAAGGTCATGCACTGCGTTTGGTAAACGACCAAGAAATAGAGGCTACTTTCAGTTTGCCACAGTTTTTGCCAAGCCCTACAAAAGTCATGGAAGCAACCTTGATTTTTGATAGCGATGCAGACGGTTCTTTTCCATATCCTGGCGCAGTTTTTATTTCGCAAGACAGTGTAAATCAGGCACTTGCGCTATATACTGATAAAATATCAGCATTGCACAAAACACCTTATGTATCGTTTCCTTTCAGAAATATTTTGCAAGAAACTATCCGAAATCTTTATTTTCATGTGCCGCTTTGGTTCGCAATGATGATTTTATTTGGGATAGCAGCGTGGTATTCGTGGCAATATTTGAGTAAAAATCCCAATAGAGCAAAAACGAGCAATCCTATAATTATTGATATACAAGTTTTTGACCAAAAAGCAGTTGCTTTGACGAATGTAGGCGTTCTTTTTGGTATTTTAGGCTTGATAACTGGCGCAATTTGGGCAAATTACACTTGGGGCAAACCATGGTCTTTTGATGTAAAACAAAATATGGCGGCAGTTTGTATCTTGATTTATTGCGCTTATTTTGTCTTGCGTGGTTCTTTTGATGACCAAGAAAAAAAGGCACGTATTAGCGCAGCGTATAACATTTTTGCATTTTTTGCTATGTTTCCATTGTTGTTTATCATTCCTCGTTTGACAGATAGTTTGCACCCTGGAAATGGTGGAAATCCTGCGCTCGGAAGTCAAGATTTAGACAACACGATGCGTATGGTTTTTTATCCTGCTGTAATAGCTTTCACGATGTTGGGTTATTGGATGGCACAACTTTGGTGGAGAATGAGAGCAATTGAAGATACAGTTATGG
>JANMGN010000594.1:0-7132 GCA_031374645.1 Chitinophagales bacterium
ATTTTGTCCAAAAGCTGTCAAAGGTACAAAAAACAAATAAAATTTGGCTTGTTTTTTGAATATTTTTTATTAAATATTTCTTATTTTTTATTTTATTTGTCATTTATTAAAAATAGACATTTTAAATATAGATAATTGTAACAAAAAAATAGAATATGTCGTAAAATGCGATGTGTTTTTTATGCAAGTATCGTTTTTTTTATAAAAAAGCACTACCTTTGTGCCGCTTTATAAAATAGCTTTATTTCATAAACAAAAAACTATAAATTATTAAAAATATTACCTGCACAACGTTGTGGTAACTAACCAAATTTAATTAAGTACAAAATCATGGCAAAAAGAAAAATTGTTACAGCATCTGAAATTTCACAAGACGATACATTAGTAGATATTTCACAAGTAGGCTCACAAGCGAGTGAATTTTGGTCTAAATACGGCAAAAATATTTTGTACGTAGGTGGCGCATTATTTGCACTCGTAGCTGGATATTTAGCGTATAAATACCTCTATGTAGCACCAAAACAAAAGCAAGCAATAGTAGATATGTATCCTGCTCAAATTGCATTCGAGCGTGATTCTTTTGAGTTAGCTTTAAATAATCCTGGTGGTGGCAATAGCGGCTTTGCAGATCTTGCAAGCAAATATAGCGCAACTCCTGCTGGAAATTCTGCAAAATATTATGCAGGTATTTGTTGCTTAAATTTAGGCAAATTTGACGAAGCTGTAAAATATCTTAACGATTACAGTGCAAAAGGCGAAATTTTACCTATTATGAAATACAGCGCATTAGGCGATGCTTATAGCGAGCTCAATCAATTGGATAAGGCAGTAGATGCTTATGAAGATGCGGTAGGTGCTGGCGATAGTGGTGCAGCAACTCCTATGATGATGAAAAAATTAGCGATGTTACAAGAAAAACAAGGCAAAAAAGAGGCTGCGTTGAAATTGTATGAAGGCATCAAAGAAAAATATTCGCAATCAGTAGAGGCTTCTGATGTTGATAAATACATCATCAGAGCAGGCGGCAAAACAAAATAATTACATTTGTCATAATATAAAGCGGAAGTAAATCTGCTGCTTTGTGAATAAAAAACTTAACGAAAGTGTGTCTTTCGTTAAGTTTTTTTATGTCAAAATAGAATTAAACTCATTTTTAATATTTATAAAATTAATATAAAACAAATAAAAATACTGTTAATTTGCATAAAAAACATTTTTTATTCTAAAAAAAATAAATAAAATAAAATCTTAGTGTGTATCTTTGTATAGCTTGAACAAAAACTATCTCAATATGATAAAGCAAAAACTACAAGATTACGCACATAGCATTTCAAATTTATTTTTTCCACATCTTTGTATCGCTTGTTACGAACGTGTTTCGATGAAGAAAACAGAGTTTTGCATTTCTTGTGAACATTCTATTCCTAAAATGGAGCAGCACTTGATAGTGAAAAATAAATTCACAGAAAAATTTTCGGCACGTATTCCTATTTATACAGGCGCGGCTTGCTATCGCTTTACGTCTGGTGGACAAACACAAAAATTGATACACCAAATAAAGTATCATGGTAAGAAAGAAGCTGCTGCTAAAATCGGAAATATTTTTGGCGAAAAATTAATACAAACACCTCATTATCAAGATGTTGATTATATCATTCCTGTACCAATGTATGTTATGAAGGAGCGATTGAGAGGATTTAATCAGGCGAATATTTTTGCAGATGGGCTATCACAATCGATGTCGATTGCTACTGCTAAAACAGCTTTGCAAAAAATAAAAAGCACCGTTTCTCAAACCAAGAAAGGTAAAATGGCTCGTTGGCAAAACGTAGAAGAAGTGTTTGAGTTAGGCGATGTTCCACTTGAAAACAAGCATATTCTTTTGGTAGATGATGTATTGACAACAGGCGCAACACTCGAAGCGTGTGCAGAAAAATTACTAACTTTTCCTAATATCAAAATCAGTATGGCAACAATTGCTTTTGCTGGCGCAGTCTGATAAAAACAGTTATTTTTAAGCACAAAAAAAGCAACTAATTGATACCAATTAATTGCTTTTGTATTGTAGCGGGAACAGGACTCGAACCTATGACCTTTGGGTTATGAGCCCAACGAGCTGCCAACTGCTCCATCCCGCGATGTTTATACCACAAAGGTATAGGTTCTATCTCGTATTACCTAATTTTACAGCTACTTATTTTATAATTATTAATTTCTGTGGCTTAGTCTTGCTTTTTTTACCTTTAATTTGATAAAAATAAACACCTGATTTAAAGTTATCTAAATATATTAAGTATTCATTATCAGCGTTTTGTATATTTTTTTGTAAAAAAATATTTCCAGTAATATCAAAAATTAATAATTCTACATTTTTTTCATAAATATTATTTTCTACCTTTATTTTTACATAATCTGACGTAGGATTAGGACTTGCTGAAAAAGTAAAATCTTCAAGTGCTATATTTTCAATCGTAGGGCTGAGCGTATTCTCTGCCAAAATTTGTATATCATCAATATAAATACCATCAAATTCTCTTGCCTCATCTGAACTCATCTGAAATTGTAAAAATATTGATTTTCCAGCGTAATCCGAAATATCAATTTCTTCTCTTACCCAATCCGATTTCCCATCGTAAACAGGTTTTTCATAGACTTCAATATTATTTCCTGAGCGTGTATAACGCCCGCAAAGCAATTGAAAAAAATCTGGATTATCCGCTGTCGAAATTCCAATTGTCGCAAAATCGTGATACCGTTCTATTTCCCATTTTGTCCAAAAATGCAATAAAATTTTACTTTTTTTCGGTAGTGCAATTGCATTAGAAAGTGTCAAAGTTGCGTTTGTACTGGCTGCATAATTCCCGTCAGGCGAATCGGAAATGGCAGCAGGTGGCGATACAAATATCTTTGTTGTAATGCCCCAATTATTCGGAGATACGTCAAATTTATTGATGCTGTTCCCTTTTTCAGCGAGCAAAGGTGTTGGTTTTTGTAAAAATATTTCTACGGTATCGTAATGTATAAAATACTGATTGTCAATAGATAATAAAAATTTCATCTTTGCACCTAAGGCTGTATTAGCATTGACATTAAAATTAAAACTCCCTTTTTTAGTTTCAAAAAGTTTTAGATTGAAATTTTGAGGAGTAGCATTAGTAAGCGTCACAGAAGGATGTAACGCTTGAATTTTAACCTTAAAATCTCCTGCAACAATTCCTATATTTTGCACATCAAAATCAACTTTCGAGCTATATCCATTCGTAAAACCTAAAGAACGATTACTCAATATTGCGCTATGATTCACATGGGCGGCAGTTGCAAGATTTGCATATAAATTATCTGCACACATATCTAAAATAGTAAACGATGGAGGCCAAAAGACAGTACCAACCTCTGGTGTAAATGCCTTAATTTTCGCTTCAGCAAACATCCAATCAGGCGCATCTCCGTTTACACTATAACCAACAGTTTCGGTGGTCGTTCCTGCCAAATAATTGTTGTAGCGAGTGAGTAAATCAGCCAAAGGCAAAAAAGAAGAATCCGCTAAAACTTCATTATTTGCCCAAGGATAAATCAAATAATTGCTATAACTATGGTAATTCAAAGCAATTGGAAAATTATTTTGCTTACACAACCAACGGACAGCACTCGTTTCTGGTTCTGAAAAAGCCGCTGTACCTCTATAAGTTTCCGAGCCTCCGTCAGGAGAAGACCCTATATCATTTTTGCCCCATTCGTAGCCATAATTTCTATTCAAGTCCACGCCGAATGTTCCATCTGCATTTACTCTACGATTTTTTCGCCAAAAACCACCACCATTCGGATTAGTAGTTTGATTATAAACGTAGCCATCAGGATTTATACAAGGCACAAAAAACAACTCTGTATTGTTCACTAAATACTTGATTTCGTCTGATTTTTCATAATTTTCTAATAAATACCACATAAAATAGACCAATTGCGAAAGGCTCGCAGGTTCACGTGCATGATGCAAAGCAGTATATAAAACTTGCCCTTCGCTCGCCTCTTTTTTTGTAGGATTATCTGAAATTTTTAACCATTGTATAGGTCTTTTTTCAAACGTTTTGAAGGTATCTATTGGCGCAGCTTTACTAATCAAATTAGGATATTTTGCTTGCATATCTGCGAAAATAGCCAACATTTCTTGATAAGTATAAAAACCAGCCATTGTACCCAATTTAAAATTCTTAGGTGTTTCGTGTGTATAACTATATGGCGTACCGCATTGCCAAAAAATACGTACTTTGGCAGCTTCTGTATTTTCGGGCGAGATAGCAAATGCTTCTGAATCCGCTATCAAGATTTCAGTTTTAAAACCTTGATTTTGAATGAGTTGTATTTCACTTTTTGAAAAATCATTGATGATATAACGATTCAAAGCTATCTCGCCATGATCGGTTTCTATACCTAAACTTGCTAATTTTTCGATGGTATTTTTTTCGTCTAAAAATACTTTTACACGACTATAATTGGCATTTTGTGCAACTAATAATTGGCTAAAAAAAAGGAAAATAAAGAGAGTTATATGGTGTTTTTGCATGATAAATTGAGATTATTTGAATTTTAAAATTGGTTTTTCAAAAAAGCGATACGATAAATAGCAAACAGAAACTAACAAACTGATAATCAAGGTATAAAGCATAGCAGAAAATAAAATAGGAGAAAAGCCACTAAGCATCTTACCAACTATTTTTATCACAACATAAACGACCAAAATATGATACATGTACAAACCGTAAGAAATCTGTCCCAAAAAGTTCAAGACTTTATTTTCTGTTTTCAAAAGGCTTTTTTCGTTCAAAGAAACATTCAATATAAGATGTAAAAAAAGCAAGCTACTTACGATAGGATAAGTAATTGGGTTAAAAACAAATTTCCAGATTTCGAAGACATAACGCTCTGATTGTGAAATGTTTATTTTAAAAAAAATTAAAGAAGCAAGCAATACTAAAACTAAAATTTGTACACTTTTTTGAAATAAAAAATGAGTAACGAGTTCTTTTTTCTCCTTAAAAAAAATCCACCATGCGCCCAAACCGCCTATTGCCATACATTCAAATTGGAGCGTAGCGAAAAATTTTGTGAACCATTCGTGCGCATAGTTTTGTTGCAAAAAATACAAACCTATGATTTTTAAAGTGATTGTCAAAAAACAAATTATAGTAAAATATTTTTTAAAATATTTCATCACAGGAGCCCAAATAATGTAAAATTGCTCCTCTACACCTATTGACCACAAGGGATACAAATGCTGGGTAGCAAACCAACTATTTGCCAGATTAGGTAAAAAAAATAAGTACAAAACAGAGCCTGTAAAAATATCAAATTCTGCTTGAAAAGGTGTTTTGAAAAGTGGTAATATAATATAAGGTAAAATATATAAACCTATGATTGCCAATAAGTAATACAAAGGAAAAATACGAAGTACACGTCGAAAGTAAAATCCTTTCAAACTGATTTTTTGCGTATTTTTTTCTTCTTGAAGCAATAAATAGGTAATCAAAAAACCACTCAACACAAAGAAGAACTGTACCGCCAATCCACCCGTTTGAAACAACGAATAATCAGAAAGATTAAAAAAACCAAGTTTTTTTCTAATACTCTCCACATGCGTAATAACCACCAAAATCGCTGCAAAAAACCGCAACCCATTTAATCCTTTAAAATACATTAAAATTAATCTAATTTATTGATAAACAGTTATTTATAATTTTTAAATAATACAAATATAAAGTAAAATAATTTTGTATATTTACTTTGGTGTAAAAGTAGCGATTAATTTTTTGAATGATAAATAACTTTTTTATATTTTTCAAATTATTGTATCTTTGCCAGCAAATTAAATTAAAAGTAAAAAATATCATGTTGCTAAAAAAACTACCACTATTCATCTTACTTGCCCTCGCACTACAAAATATAAGCTCCGCACAAATAAAAACCGAAGAGAATTCAAGCGGCTTCGCATGGGGCATCAAAGGAGGACTTACGATAGGTACTCAAAAATGGAATGGCTCAGACCGTTCGCCATTGTTTCGTTATCATGGAGTAGCTTTTATAGAATCTATCCGCAACCCTAAGAGTGCATTTTATGCGCAAGCTGGCTATCATATAAGAGGTAGCGCAACCCGTTTTGGCCCTTACCAAGACCCATTTACAGGTCAGCTTCGCTCTGGTTTCACAGACGGCTACCAATTTCGCAACGCTGCACTTTCGGTAGGCGTAAAACAAAAATTCGAGTTCAAAGAAAACATAAAATACTATTATGGATTTGGGCTTCGTGGAGAATATACTATCAACACCAATTTACAAAAATCAGGAGATGTATATTCCCTTTATTTTCCCGTAGATGACCCAAATACTGTGCGTCGTTTTAATGGAGGAATGGATTTCATAGGCGGTTTTGAAATGAAATTTTCAGAAACCATTGGTGGTATCTTACAATTTACGATTTCACCAGACGTTACCAAACAATATTTTCAACTTGCTATACCCAATGTTCGTGACCCTTACTCAGGACAAAACACAACTATTCCTGCACAAGATATACGAAACCTTTCCTTAGAAATAAGCCTTGGAATTCGCTTTTTGAGAAAAGTAATTTATGTGGATTAAAACAAAACAACCTTTGCTTTTACACTACATTTTTGCCTAATATCTTTTTTTTGTAAAAAAAATAAAAATGCTCCAAATAATATTTGGTTACTGATTAAAAAAAATGTATCTTTGCACCAAAATTAAGAAAAAATATACTTTGCACTAAAACCAAGCTATAAATACTTGATAATCAGCACAAAATATATTTTTCTAATTAAAAATAAAATACAATTCAACTTTTTCAACCTTTATAATAGCATATTAACATGGCAAATATTGGTCGTATTAAGCAAATCATCGGACCGGTCGTTGACGTAAGTTTCGCCGCCGAAGGTGCTAAATTACCTGAAATTTACAGCGCATTAGAAATTAAAAAAGCCAATGGCGATATTTTAGTTTTAGAAGTTCAACAACACTTAGGTGAGGAGAGCATTCGTGCCATTTCAATGGACTCTACAGATGGTCTTCAACGTGGTATGGAAGTAACAGATACTGGCAAAGCAATCGCTATGCCTAT
>JANMGN010000621.1:0-21714 GCA_031374645.1 Chitinophagales bacterium
CTGTAAAAAATCAACACACAGCTGGTTCTAATGTCAATCAAATTATAGACGAAGTTTTGAGAGAAGAGGATGACGATGATGATGACGACGATGAGCATTTTATAAGTCAAAAAGGCGAAAAAGCTGGCGATTTACAAGATATTTTTAACCAAGATGATGACGACGATGAAAATGATGATGACGACCTTTTTGAGGAAATCGTAAACGGAAATGCGAGTAGTGTTCATGAAATTTCGGAAAAAGCAGAGTACAAAGTAGAAGATAATGCAGCCCCTGTAAGTGACAATGCACCTCATGCACCAGAAGCTGTTTTACCAATTATAGAAAATATAAACGAAGCAGCAGAAGATGAAAACGAAAAACAAAACACTGATAATCAAGAACTTGTAGAAAATACCACAAGCGAAAAACCTGTTTTGTCAGCAATGGAAATCGAGGTAAAAATGCAACCCGAAAATCTTCCTTTGCGTTTGCGTTACGCTGTAGTATTGGTTCAGTTACAAAATAATTGGCAAGCTGCTACACAGCAAATTGAATTTGTTTTGGAGAAAGACCCTAAAAATCCTGATGCTAATTTTTTACTGGGAGAAATTTCAGAAACCAACCACGATTTTCTTTCTGCTTTGTCTTATTATGAAAAAGTAGAAAAAATAAGCTCATTTTATCCTAATGTTAATCTGAAATTAGCTGAATTAACTGCTGCTCATTTAGATAATGAAGAAAAACAAGCTAAAAAATACTACAAAAAAGCAATAGAACAAGACGATGAAAATGCAGATTTGACTTATACTTACGCTACTTTTTTAGCTGAAAAAATGAAGGAGGACGAAAAAGCAATTAAGTTTTTCAAAAAAACCCTTAAAATTGATGCAGAACATCCGTTTGCGTATTACGATATTGCGGTCATTTATCATCAATTGGGTGACCCATATTCTGCTCAAAGTTTTTACGAAAAAGCCTGTCATAATAATCCTGAAATAAAAACAGCAGATAACGATGCAGTTTTTAAAATACCAACTATTTTGAGTGCCGAACGTGCCGAAGAAGCAATTCAAGCTGGTGTAGAGCAGGACGCAGAAATGCAAGCGTTTAACAGTTTAGTAGAAAATAAAAATGTACAAATTTTCGAAAATGAATACATTACACCAAATACAAATATAGAAACACCCAGTTTTTCTTCCGAAATAATAAGTGCTGTAAATGAAGTAGAAGTTATAGAATTGGTCAGTTCCAAGCCCGATAAAACAAAGCCAAATCCTAACGCAAAAACAGTTTTAATCACTGGTGCAACCGCTGGAATCGGTCGTGCGACAGCAGAACTTCTGGCAAAAGAAGGCTATAATTTGATTTTGACAGGTCGCCGAGAAGAGCGTTTGACCGAAATGTCCGAACGTTTTAATAGTAATTTTTCTGGCTCAACCCGTACACTGAGTTTCGATATTACAAAATTTTCAGAAGTAGAAAAAGCAATACAATCACTTGATAATGAATGGTTTAACATAGACATCTTAATAAATAATGCAGGACTTGGGCTGGGTTTAACTCCGATTCACGAAGGCATTATGGAGCAATGGGAAACCATGATAGATACGAACATAAAAGGTCTTTTGTACATGACCCGACTGATTTCGCCACGCATGGTCGAAAAACGTTTTGGACATATTATTAATCTTTGTTCGACAGCTGGAAAAGAAGCCTATCCGAACGGAAACGTCTATTGTGCCACAAAATTTGCAGTAGATGCGCTCACAAAATCGATGCGTTTGGATTTGCACAAATACAATATTCGAGTAAGTCAGGTTGCGCCAGGTGCGGTAGAGGAAACGGAGTTTTCGCTCGTCCGTTACGAAGGCGATGCCGAAAAAGCAGCAAAAGTTTACACTGATTTTCAAGCACTCAAAGCAAGCGATGTAGCTGATGTAATTTATTTCGTCCTCAGCCGACCTGCACATGTAAACATTCAAGATGTCCTTTTGATGGGAACTCAACAAGCAAGTGCGACTGTAATAGATAGGAGTGGAAGGGCTTAATGAAGCTTAATTTTTTTTATTTTCAAGCACAAAAAAAAGCATCAAATATCCCAGATATTTGATGCTTTTTTTGTTTAATTTCAATTCTTCAACCGTATAGTAGGCACATTTTTCGTAACCATCTGAAAAGTTTTTCTAATTCTTTCTTCGAGCAGAATAATCTTACTTTTTTTCATGCCTTCTATCACACTTTCTTCATAGTGACGAATAGTTACCAACTCTACGCCGTCTTCTTTCATCACTGAAAAATCTTTTTCCATATCTTTGAGTAAACCTTTTAGTCGGTCGGGCTGATTCGGAACACAAACCATAAAACTAATCGCTGTATTACGCATCATATTGACCCAAACCCGATGTTTATCAAAAAGTGTAAACAGATTACTCAAATGATGTTCTGCAATAAACGAATAATCACGAGAAGAAATGTACAAAAGTGACTGATTTTTCTCTATAATCACGATAGGCGGATAGGAATCTTCGGCTTCGTTTGAGATAACCGTACCTTCGCCCTCTACTGCCAAAAAGGATTTGACATAAAGCGGAATATTTTTATTTTGAAGTGGTTTTATCGTCTTCGGATGAATAACAGTTGCGCCATAATAGGTCATTTCTATCGCTTCTTTGTAAGACAAACGGTCAAGTTTGGTTACATTTTCAAACAAACGAGGGTCGCCCGTCAATACACCAGGTACGTCTTTCCAAATTGTCATACTCGTTGCGTCAAGACAAAAAGAGATAATCGCAGCCGAATAATCTGAGCCTTCACGACCAAGCGTAATCGTGAAATTTTCGGAAGTGCTGCCTATAAAACCTTGCGTCAAGACAAAACCTGTTTTTTCTAAAAATGGGAAAATAATGTTTTGCGTTTGCGTCAAAGTTTTTTCCCAATCTATACGACCTTCGCAATACGTATTGTCGCAAGCAATCATATCACGGGCATCGAGCCACTCTGTTTTCAAACCACTTTTGTTCAAATAAGCAGCTACGATTTTTGTCGAAACCAACTCACCAATACTTACGATTTGGTCGTACATATAATCAAAATCTTCATGTGGTTCTTCTTCCAAAACCCATTCGCCTTCTACGAAAATATCATTTACCGCAGCATAGATTTCATCATTTTGTTCAAATAATGCACTAATTATCTCATAATGCGCTTTTTTTACTTTTTCATACAGTTCTAAAGCAGCTCCTGTTTTTTTAGCATGCGCATTGATAACCTCTTCGAGTGCATTAGTCGTTTTACCCATTGCTGAGATTACGATTGCCACACGCTCCTCTTTGTATTTACTCAAAATCTGAGTAATATTTTTGATACCATCGGCATCTTTTACAGATGCACCACCAAACTTAAATACTTTTAAATCATTTTTCATTTGTAAGAACTTAGGTAGCACGGACTTCAGTCCGTGAAGAACTACTACTTTTTTTTATGATAAAACTAAATACGCTGCGGACTGAAGTCCTTTTTGCCATTGGCAAGCCTTTACTTCTACTTGAAATAAAAACATTGCTTTTTAAAAAATGTTG
The DNA here is from genome assembly GCA_031374645.1 of Chitinophagales bacterium. Lineage (GTDB taxonomy): Bacteria > Bacteroidota > Bacteroidia > Chitinophagales > Saprospiraceae > CANHEE01. The sequence continues at coordinate 3,561 of JANMGN010000621.1, forward strand.
CGAAGGTAAGGATTTTGTTATAAAAATGAAAAATAAATGGAGTTTTTAATTTCAGTCAGTTTTCATTTATTACAAGTTCTCTAAATCCCTTTACACATACGACCCAGAATTTACCAAAATAGTTTTTTCTGCATTTTGTACAAAATATTGGAAACCTTTTTGGATAGCATAACCGCCGTAATTTCCTTTTTTATCTGCCGCAATAAAACACATTTGGTTTTCTGTACCATATTTATCTACGATACGTTTTATTACCAATTCACAAGCCTTTTGCGGACATTTTCCATTTCTCATAAACTCTACTGCCAAAAAACAACCCAAAGTTCGGAGCGAAAGCTCGCCCAAACCAGTTCCTGTTGCGCCACCAAATTCGTTGTCCACAAAAAGACCTGCACCTATAATTGGGCTATCTCCAACCCGACCAGGCAGCTTAAAAGCCCAGCCACTTGTTGTGCATCCGCCCGACATATTATTGGCTTTATCAATCGTCAGCATGCCGCAAGTATCGTGTTGGTGAGGCGTGATTTTTGGCGTAAATTCGTTCTTTTTTAGCCACTCTTCCCAAGCCTCTTTTGCTTTTGGTGTTAAAAGATTTTCTTCTATAAAACCCTGATTACGAGCAAATTGTAACGCTCCTTCGCCTGATAAAATCACATGTGGCGTTTCCTCCATTACCTTTCTCGCTACCGAAATCGGGTGCATAATGTTTTGCAAATAAGTAACCGAACCAGCACGACCTTTTTCGTCCATAATACAAGCATCAAGCGTAACATGACCTTCTTTATCAGGAAAACCACCGTAACCTACCGAAGTATCTTCGGGGTCAGCTTCGGGAACTCTCAAACCTTGCTCAACTGCATCAAGAGAAATTTCGCCTTTGGCGAGCATATCCCAAGCGACTTTGCTTGCTTTTGGGTTATTCCAAGTAGTCAGTACGAGTGGTTGGCTCTTTTTTTCAGAAATATTTGTAAAAAAAGAAGTATTTTGCAAAAATGCAGCGGAGAAAAGGGAGTTTTGTAAAAAATGGCGACGAGTAAGCATAAGGTTTGGTTTTTAGTCCAAGCGAGTGACTAAATTTTGTTGTGTTATTACAGTTATTAATAGCAAAAATCCATGTCACAATATAGGCTAAAACATTGTAAAAATATATATGCTATTTATTTTCATCGCAAATATAAAATTAAATGTAAGTAAAAATCAAATTATTTAACTTAAAATTTGTAGAAATGTATTAAAATTGCAGGAAATTTGAATACGCTAATTTTTCTTTTAAACAAAAGTTAGGTTTTGCTTGTTTTGAGTTGTGTTAGCAAAGTAAAAGTGCTTGTTGCATAATCGAGCGAAGATAATTATTATTTTTATTTCAGATAATTTACTTATTCCAGTGCATTGAAGTCTTCCTCTTTTCTCCTTCCCTTTTGGGAAGGTATGGATGAGGCTTGGAAGATTTATATGGGCTGTTATTTACAATTTTATGGCATATCAGGACAATGACCCTACGGCAGCAGACCGAAAAAAAGATCATATTGAGTTGGCTTTGAAGTCAGAAACGCCTGATATTGACGGACGTTTTTATTATGAGCCACTGTTTTCGGCACATCCAGAGAAAGGCTCTTGGGGCAAATTTTCTTTTTTAGGAAAAGAAATGCAAAATCCACTTTGGGTATCGAGTATGACAGGCGGTACAGCTATGGCTCGTATTATAAATCAAAATTTGGCACGTGCTTGTGGCAAATTTGGTATGGGCATGGGCTTAGGCTCTTGTCGTAGTTTGCTTTTCTCAGATGAGTATTTATCAGATTTTGATGTTCGTCATTTGATGGGAGATGACTTGCCTCTATACACCAATTTAGGTATTGCGCAATTAGAACAATTGATAAAAAATAATCAACTGTATCTAATTGATAATCTGATAGATAAACTAAAAGCAGATGGTTTGATAATTCACGTAAACCCTATGCAAGAGTGGATGCAGCCCGAAGGTGACCGCTACGAAAAACCTGCGATAGAAACCATAGAAACTATTTTGAATAAAACAAAACACAAAGTAATTGTAAAAGAAGTTGGACAAGGTTTTGGTTACGAAAGCCTAAAAACACTCTTTCAATTGCCGCTGCAAGCAATAGATTTTGCTGCTGCAAAAGGTACAAATTTTGCAAAACTGGAGCTTTTGAGAAGTGATGCCGAAAAACAACGTATTTTTGATAGTTTTGTGAAAATTGGACACGACGCAAAAGAAATGGTTGAGCTTAGTAATCTGGTTATCAACGAATTAGGCGAAAAAAGACGCTGCAAGGAAGTTATTATTTCGGGCGGCATCAAAGATTTTTTAGATGGCTTTTATTTGATAAAAAAAATAAATACCAATGCTGTTTATGGTATGGCTTCTGGTTTTTTGGCACACGCAAGAGGCGATTACGAAACACTCGAAACATTCGTACAATCTCAAATCGACGGACTGGAAGTTGCAAATGCGTTTCTGAAAGTGAAGTAAGGGATTATTTTTAAAAAATCTGAAAAATATTTAACAAAATATTTGCTATTGTTTTAAAGAATACTTATTATTGTGCTGTATTTGTTCGAATAAATATAGCATAACGTTTTTTGCTGCCTGACGTGGTAGTTTTAAAATAAAAATACAAAGCGATTCGCTAAAAACTTTCTTTTATTTCAGAAATCTGACAGTTTCAAGAGTAATCAATAGAGAAAGAGGTAACTGCGATACGCTCAAGCTGGTGTTTAACCTTCGGCATGGGCGTTCCTTTACTTTATTGATTATGGGTTTTGTCAGAACCTCTGAAATAAAAGTATCGGAACGCCCATGCTACTTTCTTTGAAAAACTAATATTCTTCTAAGCCGTATGGGTAATTTTTACACTCTTTTAAAAATTACAAAACATGAAACAATTATCTTACCGATTACTTTTTTTAATTTTTTGTTGTGTTACCTTTCAGTCTTTCGGACAAACTAAAGGTCAATGTGGTACATATGAGAAGTCATATATCCCAATTGAACCAACTCACACTGACAGGTTTGGAAATCTTTATAATCAAGAAGAACTTTTAGCACCGAGAGGTAGCGCTCCTTCTCTTTGTAAAAACCTGAAAGTTTTTGATTTAGATTTTAAATCAACTGACCCTAAAGTTTCTTTTACAAATGACCAAATAGAAACAATCTGCGAAGTTTTTGAGGATATTGAAAAAAATGTAATACTTGATAAACCTAAAAATGGTACTAAAATTCGTATTGAAATTATTAGAACGCCTTTAGAAGAGAACGTTTTAGCAAATGCTACACCTTACTACGAAAAGGCTTCTTGTGGTATTGCTCAAAGTACAGTTTTCAATGCACTCAAAGGAGGGACTTATTTACCAAATGAAATAATGGGTACTATTCGAGTCGCAACAGCGTTCAGTAATTATTGGCACTACAAAAAAAATGACAATAACCCTCCGCTTGCTGCATGGTTTGACTTGTACTCCGTCATGCTACACGAAGCAATGCACATTCTAGCTTTTGCTAGTAAAATTAACCCCAATACAGGAAATCCCCTTGTAGATCCTGCTATCAATGATTATTCTTATAGTCGTTGGGATGAATTTTTGTATAAAGAAGACTTAAAACTACCTTTACTAACAAAATCAAGCAATGACCATTGTTGCGAATTAAAAGACTTCGACTATAAACATATACCTACTTCTACTTTTTTTAAGGGTTGTAAGGATGCCGACGTATGGTTTAGAAATCAGTCAGGTACTAATATTGCTACAATTTCTTGCGATGGTGGCGATCTTTCGCATCTTTCTAACGATTGTAAAAAAAATCCATTACAAGGAGACTTTGTGATGAATCCTTATATTACTAATAATGTGACAAACAGGTTTTTAAGTAGAGAAGAAAAAGATATTTTGTGTGCCTATGGCTATAATGTAGTAGCAGAAGAATGTGAAATAGGCTGTAATGCTTTTGCAATCAAAGATAACTTATCCGACTATATCAAGATAGGAGATGTCAAAGAGCTTAATGTATTAGCCAATGATATTTATGACCCATTAGACTATGGTTGGGAGCTTGCAAGTTATGATGCCGAAGGCTTAGAAGTCATCGCAGATATTGCAACAGGCAAACTTACAATAAAAGCTATAAAAAATGGTGAGTGGAATATTTGTTATAAACTTTGGAGTTGTAAAAAGAATAAATGTATGACTTCTTGTTTCAAAATAGTGGTAATAGACCCTGATTTGGATAAATGTTGCGATAAAGTTAAGAATTGTAACCTTACTTGTCTTGGCGATTTTGAAGCCTTTACAAGTACATTTGAGCTTAGGCATTTCCTTACAGGACAAACCACTATTACAGCTAATAATGCTTTTTTGGTAAAAGGTGGTATCAATACTATTGATTTGCTTTTTGAAGGGTCTAATGATGCTGATTATTGTAGAGACCAAAAGAATGGTCCAATTATTTTGAATGGTGCGAAAACAGGAGCAAATAATACTAAGAAATACCTTGGGTTTTGGTCAAAAAAAGCCCTTGATTATAATAATAATGATACTCCTTATGATGCTACGGAAGGTTTTGACTTGCCACTTTGTAAGCGTATCATCAAAGGAACAAAAGTAGCAGTCACTTTTTGGGCTAGGAGAAGTGAGATGTGCGCAAATTTAAACGCTGAAATACAACTAACACTTCCTTCTGGTGGAAATCAAGCAATTAATCATAAATTTGTAAAAATTGATTCTCCCGATTGGCAACAATATACTGTAAATTTTGCCCCATACGAAGGAGAAGATGCTTGTAAATTATTGATTAGCGGCATAGTCGGTAGAGGTGCGCCCGATGACGACCTCGTACACAGGGATAAAGCAGTCTATTTTCATATAGACGAAATAGAAATTATCTATGAAGAGCAATTTAAAATTACAAGCCAAGTCTTATATTTAGACTGTAAAAAAGACGAAGGAACAGTAGCGTTTACCGTTTGTAATCAAAATCTTTCTTGTGAGAATAGTAGTGGTGACGTTTCTCCAGAAATAGACTTAATTTTATCGCTACCTAATGGCGTTACGATTGTTCCTAATAAAAATCCTAATGGATTTATAGGAAAAATTCTAACTATTCCTGTTGATGCAATAAAGCCAGGTAAGTGTGAAACCTATACTGCAACAATTACAGGTTTTGCTAAAACTTTATTAGCACAACAAAGTGCGGTTGTGGTCTTACTTGCAAATGTAAAAAGTAAATGTGCGCCACCAATTATAAAAACAGCGGCAAAATTGGAAAATTGTAGCCTTCCTTATTCTGTTTGTTTGTCAGCATCGCCAGTTCCTTCGTTGAATTTAGTATGGGGTTCTCAATTAGGGACAACTAATTTCTCTTCTATTGGTAGCCTAAATCAAACGTGGACTGATGTGACCGTTCACGGTACGTTAATAATGGATGTAGATTACGATTTCAAAGATAAATTTTTTTATATGGAGGAAGGCAGCGAAATCGTTATTCCTTACAACAAAAAAGTTTCATTTGACGGCTGTACTTTGCAAGGCTGTAATTTTATGTGGAAAGGGATAAATGTAGAGAACGGTAGGTTGAACTTTACAAATAACCTTATTTCTGATGCTCACTGGGCAATAAGAGCAAATAGTGGTAGAGTTTACGCTAATGACAATTCTTTTCAAAATAATTTTTATGGAATGTATTTTGAAAACTACTCCAACCTGCAGTCTAATATAACGAAAAATAGAATATATGGTGTAGGAAACTTATTACCTCTTTATGCGGGGCAAGACCCAATTGTGCTATTACGTGGAAATATCAGTCGTTATGGTATCTCCCTGCAACGCAGTTTTATGAAAGTTGGCGATACAAATGATAAAACGCTCAAAAATGTATTTTCTGATTTATCCATAGGAATAGAGGTAAAGAATAGCTATTATATTCAAGCATACAACAACGAATTTAATAATATAGATAAAGGTCCGAAAGGTCCATTCTATTTCCATTATGCCATTCTTTTGTTAAATTCAAATGGGCATATCGCAAATAATGAAATTAATTCTGGTGCTGATGGAATTGCTGCATTTGGCGGAGTAGGAGGTACGCTCAATATTGTCAAAAATAAATTAATTGATGTTTCGGGTAACGGTATAGAAATATACAATAGAACTGGAAGCTATATAGATGTTAATGATAATTTAATTGATTTAAAACTCAAAAACAACAGATATACTGGTATCTCATTATACCGAATTCTTAAAGACGAAACTCAAGAATACGGGCATCTTCGAGTAATAAATAATGAAATTCGAACTGGCGATATTTTTAATGACGGTATCAGAGTTATAGAGTGCTACTCTCGCAACGAATACCTAATTAAGGACAATCTGATTATTCCTTATAAGGCTTCTTCCCAAACACAAGGTGGTAATAGTATTCATATCATTAATTCCGCTAACTTTCAGGTAGAAAATAATGGTATTGGGAGTAAAATGGATGGTATCCGATTAGAAGACACTGATGCTTGTATGATTCGAGAGAACTTTACTAATCAAAAGGGTAAGGGCTATGACGACTACAGTGGCATCTATGCGAATAATAGCAATGGTAACATCTATTGCTGCAATACCATGCACAATAAAAAAAATGCTTTGCACTTTGAAGGTAGTTGTTTAAGTTCTAATGGCATTAATACCACTGATATGCAAAATTACGAAGTAGGGATATTGTACGGCTACGACCAAGCAAACGGCATTACTGCGATTACAGGAGAACAAAATCTTAGAGGTAATATTTTCCTTGATTTCAATGGTGCAGTAGATGCTAAACATGAAGACCCAGATGATAAAAATGTTGCTTTATCAGGATATATTTGTAATTATTTTCCATCAATCATGCCTGATAATGTTGTATCTTCTGACCCTGATTGGTTCACACCAGTAACTGGTCAACCACTTACAACTTGTGACGAACCAGACGCTATATGTAAGAAAACAGGTTTTAAACTCGGTCATTTAGATAGCCTAATTGTGAATAATTATTTTGTAAAAGCTAACCTGCCCACTATGCAATGGCAAACAGAACATTACCTGTACCGTCAGTTATCAGATAATCCCGAATACGTACAAACCAATGCTTTGATGGCAAAGTTTTATGAAGAAAAAGCTACGTCTAATATTGGTTTAGTGTATGATATCCGTAAGGAGATGTTTGATACTGATTTTACAAATACTTTTTCTAATGAGTTGAGTAGTATAGATGCAAAAATAGAAGCAATGAGTGAGGAGCTTGTCAGTATCAAAAATGATGAGTACAAGGCGCAAAGCATCAACGCAGAACTCAAGCCGCTACTTGCACAATGGGCGATGATGCAAGCTAATGTAAATGATTATCAAAAAGCGAAATGGGGCGATATTGGTACTAAAAACAAAGCCTTTGTTCCTACGAATGATGCGGAGAAAATAGAAAAATCGGTCAATCAGTATGTAGTAAATTATCATCTTCAAGACAACAGTTTATCAAATAGTGATTTATCCAATTTATATCAGTTGGCTTCTCTTTGTAGTAGTAAAAATAGTACCGCTATATTCAGAGCGAGAACTTTGTACGAGTTAGTAAAAAATATGGTCATTGACTGGAGTTTGATAGAAAACTGTAAAGGTAATACGATACCAATTGGCTCAAAAATTAGCAAACAAACCACTGGTTTTCATGCCAACGTATTCCCGAATCCAACTACCAATCAAATCACAATACAAGTAGAAAACGTTAAAAATTTCAGTGGCGAAGCTGTATTTTATAACTTACAAGGACAGGAAGTATATAGAAGAAGTATCTCAGGTAATGATACTTTCGACATAGAAAATCTTGGAAACGGTATGTATTATATACAATTGCAACAAGCTGGCGTATGCTTAGAAACGCACAAAATCGTATTAATTAAATAATTTATTAATCAAGTCCTTGGTGCAGCACTGTACCAAGGACTTATTGTTTTATACTAGCATGAAAAAAATATTATTATTGGGTTTCTTATTCTCTTGTTTTTTGTTGCAAGCGCAAAAACACGACTACAACTGGATAACTGGATATGATGGTGATGGAGGAGGAATAGCAACATCAGAAGCGAATGAATTTGGGTTGACTCTTAGTAGTTTTTTAGATGAAAAGATCAGCAAAAAGTATATTTTTGCTAAAATTTGGATGGCTGAAACAAATACAACTATGTCTGATAAAGATGGAAATTTATTATTTTACACTAATGGTGGTATCTTGCACAATAAAGATAGTAAGGTACTAAAAAATAGTGAAAATTTCAATACTTCTAAATTTCATGATGCATACCCTTCAGGATTGCCGATTAGGCAGGCGATAATTGCAATACCGCATCCAAACAAGGAGCATTTTTACTACCTCATTTATAGTAGAATGGAAATTGAAGTCAGTGTTTTCAATTCAGGACTAAATTATGCCTTAATAAATATGAATGGAGACAACGGAAAGGGCGAAATGATAGTAAAAAATGAAAAAATATTGAAAGATTCGATATTATGGGGAAATATTACCGCTACGAAGCATGCCAACGGTAGGGATTGGTGGATATTACAATTTAAAGAGAATAGTAATAGGTATTACCGAGTACTACTTTCTCCGACAGGATTTGAAGTATTTCCGTCTCAAACTATTGGAGATACCCTAAAATCAACATTGTCTCAGGTCTGTTTTTCTCCGAACGGTAAAAAATTTGCTCTATGTGGAGTTGGAATAAGTGGCACACCAGCAAAGTTTGATATTTATGACTTTGACAGATGTTCAGGCTTACTCTCTAATCACAAAAGACTAAAATATTATGTAGGAAAAGAGTTTGCTGCAGGTATAAGTTTTTCTTACGACAGTAAGTTTGCATATACTTTTTCTCGTACAAGAGCCATACAATGGGATTTGAGTGCAAAAGACATCAGTACAAGTGGCGATACTATCGCTTTTTATGATGGTTATAAAGAAGAAGATAAATATGCTACTACTTTTTATTTATCTCAAATAGCCCCTGATGGGAAGATATACATCAATTCGAGTAATGCGAGTAAATATTTTCACGTAATTCATACACCGAACAAAAAAGGGAAAGATTGCCAGTTACAGCAGCGTGGTTTTCGCTTAAAATCATGGAATACTTTTACTATGCCCAATCATCCTAATTATCGCCTTGGTCCAATTGACGGCAGCCCATGTGATGTACTCGGTATAGACAACATACCAGTAGCCTTGTTTCGCTACGACCAAGATACGCTCAGCCCAGGATTTGTAACTTTTACAGACCTCAGCCACCACGAACCAGCCACGTGGCAATGGGATTTTGGCGATGGTAGCCCAAAGATCAATTCACAAGAACCTGACCATCTTTTTTTGAAAAAAGGAGTATATAACGTATGCCTTACTGTTACGAATAAATACGGAAAACATACAGCTTGCAAAACCATAAATTTTGGCACAACCGCTACACAAGATGCTGACAATCAAAGTATTGTACAAGTAACGCCTAATCCGTTTAGGGAAAAAATTTATGTGGCACTAAACGAAGTGCTGGCGCAACCTATTTTTCATTTGTATGATGCCACAGGTAAAAACGTAATCAATAAACCATTGTATTACGGCATCACAGAAATAGATACTCAAAACCTAAGCGTAGGCTTTTACCTTTACAACATCACAAGCGGAAGCGAAATGATAGCAAAAGGGAAAGTTGTGAAAGTGGAGTGAAATTATTTTTTTACTTGTATTAAAACAGGCAATGTAGAAAAATTATCGCAAGCGAAGAATTCATAAAAAAAGTCGCAAACAACTGACAATCAGTTGTTTGCGATTTTTTATTTTTTGTCAAAAAATTAAGAAAACAACCCTTTTACAGTAAAAACAATCTCTTCAAAACACGTAAATAATGCCTTGGTTTTGAATACTGCAATGAATAAAACGCCAAAGAGTGCGCCATAAAAATGCGTATTATGTCCTATATTGTCGTTGTTTTTTTTCGATAAACTGTTTTCATACCAAAGATACAAGATACCAAACACAAAACCTGGCATCGGAAAAGGCATCAGAATCATACTCATAGGGCTATTGATAATACTTGCAAAAATAACTGCCGCAATAGCTCCCGAAGCACCTAATGCTCGATAGTAAGGATTGTCTTTATGCTCGGCGTAAGTAGGCAAACTCGCCGCCACTATCGCCACAAGATAGAATAAAATATAAACTACCGTACCGTTTTCTCCAAACATTTCTGGCTGCGAAAACCAATTTTCTACATTGCTTCCAAAAGAAAATAAGGCTATCATATTAAACAAAAGGTGCATAAAGTCTGCATGTATAAAACCTGATGTTAGCAAACGATATTTTTCATTTTTGTGGTATTCGTTGTAGGGAATGTGTAGGAGTTTTTCGCCTATTTCTTTGGCACTAAATATTCCGATTGAAATTACGCAAGTAATAATGCAAAGTATAGAATTAACTGATATTTCTGACATAGTGTTTGTTTTATGATTTTAAAGCTGTGTTTTAGTTGCCTTGCAGCAATGTCACGTAAAAGTATAAAAAAAGTTGAACGGTCAAAAATAAATGATAACTTTTTATGTAGAGTTTAAAAAAAACAATATTTTTTTAAAACTTTAACAAACAAATCTCAAGCTAACAATGTATTAAAAATAAAAATATATAAATATGTTTGTGTTTATTTATCAACATTTTACATATTTAAAATAAATATTATATTATAAAAATATTTAATTAATACATTGTATATTAAATATTTATAAAATTAAAAAATTAAAATTTGTTTTTATTAAATTAGGAAAATTAAAATTTTGGTTGCATTTTTGTACTTAACTTATGATAATATTAGACTTACTATGTCCCTACGTAAAAAGTTAATCCTTTTTCGAGTAGGCCTTATGTTTGTCATAAGTAAGTGGCGATTATTTTAGCCACATTATTTAAGAGTACATCCAAAACTATAAATTTCCCATGACGAAAAGACTTACACAGATTCTTTTTACGTTCGGAGTATGCTTGTTCGCAAGCCACTCTTATGCTCAGACACTTTCGTGCCAGCAAAAAATTTACGTCTCTATGGACGCTACGTGTAGCGCAACCATTACGCCTGCAATGATTGCTTCTACTACGCCACCAGCTGGCGCAGTCGTTACGATTATGAACGGAACGACCATTATTCCACAGCCACTCACTGCCGCAAATCTCGGCAAATTGTACACTGTAAAAATGACTGCTAATGGCAATTCTTGTTGGGGAACTGCCCAACTCGAAGACAAAGCCGCACCTGTTTTGACTTGTGCTGCTTCGCCTCAAAATGTCAATTGCGCTATCCAAAATTTGAATATTACGGTTGGCTCAAAGGTAGTTTTTGATAACATTCCAGACAATGGAATTATAGACATCAATATTGCTTCTACTATTTTTGGAAACCCAGTGGTTACTGAAAATTGTGGACTTTATACGTTGTCTTATTCTGATAATGTGGACGATAAAGATTGTTCTGTACTTGGTTTGAGTGCGATAGTAACAAGAACTTGGACAGCCGTAGATGCCTATAACAATAGTACACAATGTACGGTAGTTTATAATTTACAACGCCAACCTTTGTCAGCAGTTGTTTTCCCAGCAGATATTACATTGAGTTGTTCGACTACTTTTGCAGCAGATGCCAATGGAAATCCTGCAGTTAGTGTTTCAAAATCTCCACAAATCAATAGTGTAGATGTGTATCCTAATATGGCTGGTTTTTGTGAAATAAGTGCTTCTTACCACGACCAAAAGTTAAATCTTTGTGGAACGACTTACGAAATTTTGAGAAAATGGACAGTTATAGATATGTGTAATTTTTCGGTTTCTACCAAAATACAAGTTGTGAAAATCGTTGATAACGAAGCTCCGAAAATTTTAGATGTTTGTCCTTTAAATGATGTTACGGTAACCACAAATGCTGGTTGCGTTCTAAATAATTATGCAATACCAAGCATAAATACGACCGATAATTGTGATGCTTCGCCTACTATTACGGCGACAGTTTCCAAAGGCGGTTTGGCAATAACGGGTGGTCTGGTAGTTAGCAATCTTGCTATTGGAAGTTATGTAATTACTTATGTAGCGACCGACGATTGCGGCAATTCCACTTCTTGTACGCGCAACCTTTATGTAAAAGACTTGACACCGCCCGTTGCTGTTTGTGATTTGAATACAAAAGTTTCTATCAATTCGGCAGGAAAAGCACTTTTACCAGCTATTGATATTGATGATAATTCATTAGATAACTGCTGTTTAGATGTTAGTCGTTTTGAAATAAAACGCATGAGCGAGCCAGATGCAGCTTACAAACCAGTTTTGGAACTGAATTGCAACGATGTACAATTGATGGTTGCCCTGCGTGTTTGGGATTGTAACCAAAACTCAAATGTATGTATGGTAAATGTTATCGTAGAAGACAAATTGCCACCTGTTGCATTTGGTCGTGACACGATAGTTTGCTGCTCAAATACACCTGCGGCTAATGCTTGGCTCAATGCAAATCCTTTGAAGGAAAAAACTTTGACAGATTATCCTGCTGCAAATAATCCTGGTTACTACGATAACTGTGGCGCAACTGCAACTTATGCAGCAGTTGGAACTATTGACAATTGCGGAAATGGAACGGTAAAACACAATGTTACAGTCAAAGATGCAAATGGTCTTACAGCGACTACTACTATCAATTATATTTCTGAAAATCGCTCGGCTTATACGGTTACTTTCCCTGCGGACGTAACTTTGACTTGCACTGATAACAAACAATACGCTACTGACCCTAATTCGGCCGGTAAACCTGATGTAAAAAACTTAGGCGCAACTTGTCCGTTGGTAGGTGTAGAATATACAGATAATATTTTCAAGGTTGTACCTGGTGCTTGTTTCAAAATTATTCGTACTTGGAAAGTGTTGAATTGGTGTCAGCCACAAACAAATTTCAATGAAAATAGGGGAGAAGTAAGAAAAACTGGAGCTTCTTGTGCTACACAAGATAGAACTTATACGAATATTGACCTTTTGCGTCCAGATAGAATAAAAGGTATTTTAGATGCTGATGCACCTTGTCTTAAAGAAATGCAAGACTTGGTTGGGGCAGAAAATTGCTACAAATTTGATACAGATGGCTACATGGAATATCAGCAAGTTATAAAAGTGATAGATGTGACTGCGCCAACTTTGGTTGCTGGAACAGTTACAGTTGTGCCAGTAGGAAAACTTTGTAAAGCAAAAGTCACGATAAGTAAACCAACTTCTACGGATTGTACAGGTGCTACTTTGGATAGCTACGAAATATTGAAAGCTGGCTCAAATGCTTTTGTTGCTGGTGGAAATTCTTTTCCTGTGGAAAAAGATTTTAGCGACAGCGAATTTGGCGATTATATCGTTCGTTTCAAAACGACAGATCAATGCGGAAATTATACTTCTACGGACGTAAAAATTGCTATCAAAGACGTTACGAAACCAACACCTGTTTGCCACGATTGGATAGCAGTGGAGTTAATGGCTAACGGAATGGTTATGTTAGATGCAAAAATCGTAGATGCAGGAAGTTATGACAATTGTACAGTGCAAAATAAATTGAAATTCAAATTGCAATCGCCTGCGCCAAGTGCTTCTGGCATCATGCCAAATCCTGATACTTTATCGCAAGTATTTACATTTAGTTGTGCTGCGGATAAAATCGTACCTATTGATGACAAGTTGGGTTATTTCACGACGGTTGCGCTTTGGGTAGGAGATGAGGCAGGAAACTGGGATTATTGTGAAACCGTGGTACGAGTTCAAGACAATATGATAGTTTGTAATTATGTTCCTATTCAAATGAAAAATTTAGCAGGTGCTATCGTTACAGACAAAAATATTGATGTTGAAAATGTGAAAATGTCGCTTGACGGAACAAAACAACAACAAACTATTAGTAATATTACGGGTAAAATTTTGTTTAAAGATTTGCCAATCGCTGGAAACTATACGGTAGTACCAGAGAAAAAAGAACAGCCGCTGAACGGAGTTTCTACTTTGGATTTGGTTTTGATGTCAAAACATATTTTGGCAACTCAACCTTTCACAACGCCTTATCAGATGATAGCTGCGGACGTGAACAAAAACGGAGCAGTTACAACAGCAGACTTAGTAGAATTGCGTAAAATGATTTTGGGTATTCAAACAGATTTTACAAAAAATACTTCTTGGCGTTTTATAGACAAAGCATTTTCGTTTGATGCAAACCAAAATCCTTTGCAACAGGCTTTCCCTGAAATGAAAACTTTTACTGGTGTAAACGGAACAGACGAAGCTAACTTTATCGCTGTAAAAATCGGAGATGTAAATGGTAACGCAAAAGCAAACGGCAACGCAGCAGGACGTGAAGCAAACCAAAATTTAGTTGTTTCTACTGATGAAAAAACGTATAATGTTGGTGACGAAGTGAAAATGACTTTGATGGCTGAAAAAGCAATACAAGCGTATCAAATGACGTTGAATTATGAAAAAAATAATCTAAAACTACTTGAAATTCAAGGAAATACAGATAATTTTGCAGTATTAGAAGACGGAACAATAACAGTAAGTGCAGTAAATTCGGAAGTATCAAGCGAGTTATTTACACTTGTTTTTGTAGCTAAAAAACAAGGTGTATTGAGCGAAAATGCACGTATATCTTCACAAATTACAAGCAAAGAGGCTTATGACAGCGAAGGGAAAACGTATGATTTAGCATTGAATTTTGCTAATAAATCAAGCGTTTTAGAATTGTTCCAAAATCGTCCGAATCCGTTCCAAAACGAAACTACGATTGCATTTAATTTACCAAAAACTGGCAGCGCAAAAATTACAATCAGCGATGTCACAGGTAAAGTTTTACAAACGATAGAAAATGATTTTGCAAAAGGGTACAACGAGCTGAAAATCACCAAAGCGACCCTTCAAGGAAGTGGCGTGATGTATTTACAACTCGAGCAAAACGGACAAAAAGTAAGTAAAAAAATGGTCGTGATAGAATAGTGATAGAATAATACCAAAAAGAGATTAAGCGGAGTTGTGACCCGTTTATGTGTGAGTGTTTATAGTGTTTATAAAAGTGGTTGTCTCAAAATATTTTGAGACAGCCATTTTTTGTTTTATTTCAAAGATAATTTTATTTTTGCTCCAAAATCATTTAAAATGACTACTACAACTCAAATCGCAACACATTTCAAGGCAGTTTATTTTGGAGGAAACTGGACAGATGTTAATTTAAAAACCGTACTTTCAGACCTCACTTGGCAACAAGCGACTACTCCCGTTTACTCGTTTAATACGATTGCTACGCTCGTTTTTCATCTCAATTATTATGTGGAAATAGTAAGTAAAGTTCTGGAAGGTGGCGCACTCATCGGCAATGATAAGTTGAGTTTTGCACATGAACCTATCCTTTCACAAGCGGATTGGGATAAAATGTTAGCGATTTTTTTGCAAAATGGAGAGAATTTCGCTACATTGATAGAAAAAACAAGTGAAAAACAATTGTATGAAGTTTTTTCTCAAGAAAAATACGGTACTTATTTCAAAAATCTTCAAGGCATGATAGAGCATACGCATTATCATTTAGGACAGATTGTTTTGATAAAAAAGGTAGTGCAAAACAGTTGAAAAAATCGATTGCATCTATTTTATACGTTACATTTGTTTTTCATTTCGAGATAGCCTTGTAATCCAATGTTTTTTTGAGCGTTTCTATGTCGTTTTCTGGCGTTTGAAAAGCAGCCTTCAAAAGCGCAATTTGTCCAGCATGATAGACATCGTGGTTCACAACGCCATCGAATATATAACGATACGTAAAAGTCTTTTTGGGAATATCCTCGTCTAAATCTTCGGGGTCGAAAGCATCTAATTTTTCTACCAGTAACGCCTGATTTTCAAAGAGTTGCGTCAATAATTCGTTCCAAACCTTTTCACTTTTTTTCACTTCTGGAAAATCTTCCAAAGCACCAATATCAAGTTTGAAATTGTAGTTTTCGTTTAGTATTTCTATCACAAATTGTCGCCAAATCAAGATATGAGCGACTAATTCTGCAATGTTATGCTTATGCGGAAACGGGCGAAAAAACGCAGTTTCTAAGTCTATATCTTCCAAAATTATTTTCAACGAAAGCCCGTGCCAAGGCGTGCCTTCAAAAGTTTCTGTAAGATTATTGATGATATTATTGAGCTGATATTGCATATTTTTTATACTATTTTATCTATTAGTAAAACGGAAAAAATAAATAGCACAGTTTAGTTACATAAAGTGCTGATTAACAGTATTTTAAAATTTTTAATTATTCATTTTTAATTATTCATTATACTATCCAATATTATTTTGGTAAAAATTCGTATTTCCAGCTCACATACAGACAAAAAAAAACGCCCTAACACTACCGAAGTAGTAATTAGGGCAGTATAAGCCATGAAAAACATTGTAAAGATATGTGCTGATTTCCATTATTCCAAATTTTTTTTCATATTTTTACAAATTATTTTAAAGAAAAATCATTTTAATGAAAAAATTATATCTAATAGTCTTACTGTCAGTAAATTACGTTCTTGCATTTTCGCAATTGGTCTTAAATATTTCTTCCGTTCCGAGCAACACACCTTCGGCAGATAAGATTTTTGTCGCTGGAAACTTCAACGGCTGGAATCCTGGGCTGACAGAAATGCTCAAACAAACCGATGGTACATACTCTGTAACGCTCAATCCTGCGGCTGGTAATGTCGAATATAAATTTACAAGAGGCACATGGACAGCTGTGGAAGGCAACGCAAACGGACAAGTTATTCCGAACAGAAAAATTACTTATAACGGGCAACAACAGACTGTTACGAACCAAATTTTGAGTTGGGAAGACAAAGCTGCTGCTAATCCTGGCTCAAATTCTACGGCAGCAGCGAATGTGAAAATTGTGAAAACGGATTTTTATATTCCGCAGCTCAATCGAAATCGTCGCATTTGGATTTATTTGCCCAAAGATTATGATGCTAATTTGCAAAAAAAATATCCTGTCCTATACATGCACGATGGACAAAATATTTTTGATAAAACGACTTCTTTTTCAGGCGAATGGGAAATAGACGAAACGTTGAATAAGTTCGCTGCGGATTGCATCGTAGTTGGGATTGACAATGGTGGTGCAAACAGAATTGCAGAATATACGCCTTACACGAATGCAAAATATGGCGGTGGTGATGGCGCAAAATACGTTGATTTTATTGTCAGTACGCTAAAACCTTACATTGATCAAAATTTTCGCTCTAAAACGGATAGAACAAATACAGGTATCGGAGGCTCTTCTTTGGGTGGTCTGATTTCGTTTTGGGCAGCCATGAATTACCAAAATACTTTTGGGAAAGCACTGGTTTTTTCGCCTTCTTTTTGGTGGAACAAATCTATTTTTGACCTCGTGAAAGAAAAAGGCAAACAGCAAGAAATGAAATTTTATATCATAGCAGGCGAGCAGGAAGGTGACCCTGATATGGTGCCCGATGCAACCAAAATGGCAAGTGATTTAGTGCAAAATGGTTTTTCAAAAGAAGAAGTTTTCTTCACTTCACACGCTGATGGGAAGCATCAAGAGTGGTACTGGGCAAGAGAATTCGGTGCAGCGTATCAATGGCTTTTTGCCAATAAATCGAGTGTAGAGGAGTTGCAAAGTATTGATTTTCAGCTGTTTCCAAATCCTTCTACGAATTATTTGAACATCGTTTTTCAAAATAATACAGAACTCGATGCTGAAATTTTTTCACAAGACGGCAAACGTTTAATCTCGCAACACCTGAGCAATAATGATAGTATTTTTATCGGGACACTGCATCAAGCTACCTATAATTTGGTTTTGAAAAACAAAGGAAAAGTAGTAGGGTCAAAAGTGTTTGTAAAAAATTGAGTTTAAAAAGAACCAGTATTTTTTACATCCTTGTCATGTACCAGTTCAATTCTTTTTTTGAATTGTATCTTTTTGAGTTTTTGAAATAATTGTAGGAATTATAACATATTTATATAAAAAAATAAGGTAAAATATTTTTGTAATTTAGCTTATCAACTACCCATGTTTTCGCAATCGA
>JANMGN010000648.1:0-9151 GCA_031374645.1 Chitinophagales bacterium
CCCCGTGATATTAACTGTTCAAATTCTATCTTTGCCATTTCTTTTATAGTTGTAAAATAAGGCAAAGTTAATAATTTTCATCACTCTGTGGGTCTAGTGACTGTCATGGGTGTTTCATATAACCTTACAGTTTAAAAGTATTCATAAAAAATTTGATTTCTTATTTTTTTTAACACTCTATTTTTAATGCATAAAACAATGATTATCAATATTTTATATTACAAAAAAGCCCTCAGAAACCTGATTTTTAGAAAAATTTGGTTTGGAAATAGATTTTTTCTTTTGTATATTTGTAATCGCTTACAATAAGCAATTGAAAATCAATTTTTTAAAACCTAAAATTTCACTAAACATGAAAAGATTAGCAAAAAACCATGCGTCGAGAGCGCAAAACGAACAAAATAATGTTCTCTCTCTCTCCCTCTCTTTGCCAAATGTAATTTGGTTAAAATCACACCATTTCTAAAAATAACTGGATTTATGGTGTTTTTCCTTTCTTTTTTTATTGACAATCCTTTACAAGCTCAACGTATCCGCTTTGGCTACGAGTACCCTTGTTACGAGCAACCTGCTCCGCTGCCGCCTATAACCGCTGCGCCTGAGCCTACACTTTGTGAACGTATGCCTGAACAAGGAACAGTCATAAAGATTGGCGTTGGTACTAAAATTCCCAATTCATCAGATTTGAATGCTTTTTTAGGGACAAATTCTGCCTACAACTTGCATCTCAAAGTTTTTGGGGACTTTTTTATTGATGAAACTATTGTACTGACTGCTTGTGCTTTGTCTATTGCAAAAGACAAAACCATTACAGTTGGTTCTGAAGTTTCGCTGACAAGCATACGCTCCAAATTCTTTTGTTGCGATGGAATGTGGAATGGTATCGTGGTACAGAACGATGCTTCGCTTGACCTTTTTGATTTTACCGAAATCGAAGATGCTTATAAAGCCGTATCTGCTACGAACACAGCTTACGATATTAAAATTCAAGGAACGACTTTTAATAGGAATCAAGTTGCTTGTTCTTTTACTTCTGAAGTCTCTCAAGGTAGTGCTATCGTGCCACTAACGATATTTTTGGATAATTTATTTACCTGTACTTCAGAATTAAATATACAAACAGGTTATCGTTGGGCTGTGTGTGGTGTAAAAGTGATAGATGCCACTATTCCAACACTTGGGACACTTGGGAGTAACGCAAATTTATTTACTGGTAATATTTGTAATGGCATTTATTTAAGCAATCGTGCAAGTGCGGTAATAAATAATTGTCAATTTGTCAAAATTTATGCAGATTTTGCAACTTTACCTGATAATCTATTTGAAACGGGAGCTTATGCTGTTGTAGCAACCGAGTCTGCTGGTTTAGATTTTACTGGTCTGGGTGCAACAAAGGACTCTCCCTTCACGTTTGACAACAATGCCAAAGGTGCTGTTTATACAAATGCAAGTTGGGTTAAAATAGACAGTAGTGCAGTGCGTAGTGTCGAAGAGGATTTTTCTTCAAGCGATATAACAAAAAACCTTGAATATACTTCTGATATAATCTATTGTATCAATAATCAAAGAAAGCAAAGTATTGAAATTCGCAATAACTATTTCGCTATTTATGATGAAACTAAAGTCGTGAGTGTAGAAAAAAGTAACGGACAGGTAAATACTATTTCTGAGAACATCTTTGATTCTGTTTTTGGGTTAGACCTGTTATCAAGTTCTAAAGAACATACCATGATATATGTAGCTAATGCAAATACACAATATGCTTACAATAAATATGCTGCTATTCCTCGTAGTAATTTAGAGATTTTTAACAATACAATCACTTCTTTTCAGCATGAGGCAGGAATTATTGGCATCAGTTTAGAAGGGAAATCGACTAAAATATCAGGAAATGTAAGAATTAACAATAGAATAGCGGGTAATAAGTTTTTTGATTTTTGTGGATATGATGCAATTATTCTTAACAGTGTAAGCAGAACACTAATCACATTTAATCTTGTTAGAGGTTATATTGCGGCTTCAGGACTTCCCTCAGGTAGAGGCATCGTTATTTTGGGAACAACGGAACGCCCCTCTACTTCTAATACCGTATGTACCAATACGGTTGATTTTACCCAAACAAATTTTGATTTTAAAGGTCTTTGCAACGGCTTATCGTTTAGCAACAATGCGGTAGAGCGTGGTAAGGTAGGTTTGGGTTTATCTACTTACGCTCCCCTTGCTATTTATCAGCCTGTAATAGGGCAGCAGTTCAGTGTAGATGCCAATACTGGTGTGCTTAGCGGTTTTGAAAATATTTGGAGATGGAATACCAAAACGCCACTATATACACCCTTAGCTGATGCGCAGTATATCGGAAATTCAGCTAATGTTTATCTTTCACAATTCAAAGTAGATATCAACAATAATCAGTACCCTAATGCGCCACAAATTATTAATGTACCTGTTGGCGCAGTACCTACAGATTTATTTGACCCTGTCAATGATTTCATTTTAACTTATCCTAATTCTTGTGAAGGCGGACCTCCTCCGACTTCTTTTATCCCTGACAAAGAGTGGACGGTATTGGAACAAGCAATTTTAGATGGAACGTACGGTAATGAACAACCCGTATCAGCATGGGAAGCCAAATGTTTTTTGTACGACAAACTATTAGAAAATCCTAACCTTTTGTACGATTATCCAGAAAGGATTGCTTTTATGCAAACTGCTTCTAACACAAGTATTCATACTTTTACGACGCTCAAAAGAGCTATGGATTCTTCTTTTCAGTTGAGTGAAGAACAGGCTCTTGCGTTAGAAGCCTTAACTACTCAGCGTGAAAACTTACTGCAAGATAGCCGTCAGTATTTGCTCGAAATAGCAAACTTATACGGAGAAAATCCGTTTCCAGCAAGTGTTCGTGCTATGATTGAGCAAAAAAGCAATGCGATATCAGCTGTTAGCAATAGTATAAAAGAGTTAAACACTGCTATAAATACTACTGTAACAGACAGATTATCAAATTTACTGGCAGAAGCAGAGAATATCAGTACGAGTGAAAATTACGAAGAGGATTACAAAACGGTTTACCGCTTTTGGATAAAAGCAGCAATACAAGACGGTTTTTTGAGTGTGACAGACTTAGTATTAGTTAGAGATGTAGCAGACAATTGTATGTTGCGCTCAGGTTCAGCTGTTTTGCACGCAAGGGATTTGTTACCAGCTTGTGAAGAGTACCCTTATGAGGCAGGTTGTGATAATAGTCCTATTATTTCTAAACAAGCTAAAAATAATATAACGACTACTTTCTCAGCGTACCCTAATCCTGTTGATGCCGTTTTGTATTACAATGCGCAGCGCATTGATGCTGCCAGTACAATCACGGTAACAGATATCAACGGAAGAGTTCTCGTTACCAAAATGTTGAACTATGCTACTGGACAGATAGATACTCAAAATTTACCCAACGGTATTTATATGATAAAAATTAGAGATGTAAATGGAAATAGTCTTACTACCGAAAAAGTGGTAGTACAGCACTAATAAACCTTTTGTTTAGATAGGGAAATATTCGTATTTCCCTATCTTTTTCATTTTTTTAACTATAATTATCAATGAAAAATAAATATACGTGCTTCCTTTTTATGCTCTTTTTTCCAGTTTTTATATACGCTCAGGCAAAATACGATTATCAGTGGCTTACGGGAGGAGTGAATTCTGACTCTTTAAATCTTATTTCGTGGTTAGATGGAAAATCCGTAGCTACCCTAAAAAAAAGAGGTATTTGTGCACCTGGTCCTGATATTGCTTCTATTTGCGATAAAAACGGTAGTTTAAATTACTTTACTTATGGCTGTTCTATTTATGATGCTAAGAGTAATAAAATGTTAGATAACGCCAAGGACATCAATAAGGGTATAGTTTGGGATGAGTATTGTCAGGTAGCTGCGGGTAACTATCCTTCTTATAGTGGGCTTACTTTTTTACCTATGCCAGGCGATAGCAATAAATATGTATTATTTCATCAGAGCAGAGATGAAGATAGTTTTCAAGCCTACGTACCAAGGCGATTAAATTATACTATTGTAGATTCTGAATTGAAAAATGGAATGGGTGATGTAACAAAAAAAAATGTAACTATCGTGTATAATCGTTTGGCAGAAGTGGGTATCAGGGCTTGCAAACATGGCAATGGCAGAGATTGGTGGGTTATTGTTCCTCAAATGGGTACACGTGGCTATTATACAACCTTGCTTACACCTGAAGGTGTATCAAAACCTAATTTTCAACTAGTGAGTAAAGATTCCATTAGCCAGTTTGATTTTCTAGGACAGAGTGTATTTTCTCCCGATGGTAGTATTTATGCACACGGCGCACCTGATGCAGGCTTGTCTATCTTAAAATTTGATAGGTGTAATGGCAAGCTGAGTAATCTGATACATATAAAAGATACGATGACCTTTTTTTGTATGGGTATGGCTATTTCTCCTAATTCAAGATTTCTGTACGTAACTAAGCGAAATTGGCTCATTCAGTATGATTTAGAGGCAGCAGACATCGCAAAGAGCGCAGTAGAGGTAGGTGTGTATGACGGTTTTGTTTCACAGATTGGAGCTCAAACAAGTTTTTATAAATGTCAGTTAGCGCCTGATGGAAAAATATATATTGGTAGCACTAATTCCGTGCAAAGTTTTCATGTGATACACGAGCCTGACCAAAAAGGTGCGCTTTGTGATTTTAAGCAACGTGATTTTGAGTTGAAACGGAGGTATTTCATAGCATTACCCAATAATCCGAACTATAATCTCGGACCTAAAATAGGCAGTCCTTGTGAAAAAGCCTTAGGTAGTGAAGAAATTGTAGAACAAGATAAGATACTGGTTTATCCCAATCCTACTAACGGGCAACTAAATATCAATATTTCCTTATTTTTCAGTACGCTATACATCAAGGATATAACAGGAAGAGAAATAAAAAAAATCGCCACATCGCCATATCATTCTGAGTATCAAATAGATACGTACGATATGGAAAACGGTATTTATTTCATACATGGCATCAGTGAAGATGGCGCAAAGGTAGCGGTGCAGCGATTTGTGGTACAGCACTGATTGAGTTTCAGCATTTCCATAAAAAAATCCCTGTCGCTGAACAAGTGAAAGGGATTTTTTTTAGGTTTTTATCACGCTTTTTTTAGGATAAAAAAAGTGTGTAGTAATTTAATTTTTTATTAGAAACAAAAAAACGCCTGTAATCCTTCGATTACAAGCGTTATTTAGTGTTGAGCTAAAAATTTAATCTTCTGATTCCAATTCCATAAAGTAATCTTCTGTATCACTTTTGAAAATAATATTACCTTTGGTGGTAAGTGCCAAAGAACGGATTGCGTTGCGGAGTTCTCTGATATTGCCTGTCCATGTGCGGTTTGCCAATATCTCTAAGCTATCTTCGCTCATAATTTTAGGGTTTTGAGCGTATTCTTTAGCAACTTGCTCTAAAAAATGCGTTACCAATAGCGGAATATCTTCTTTGCGATTTTTTAAAGCAGGCACAACTATTCGTCCCTGACAAATACGATGATAAAAATCCTCTCTTATGGCTCCTTCCTCAATTCCTTTTCTCATTTTACGATTAGAGGCAGAAATGATGCGAATATCTACTTTGAACTCTTTTGTACTTTGTACGGGAGTTACTTTTCGAGTTTCTAAAACACGCAACAAAGTAGCTTGCATTTTGAGTGGAATTTCGCCTACTTCATCTAAAAATAAAGTACCTCCGTTTGCAGCACGAATTAAGCCAATTTTTTCGCCTTCTGAGCCAGTAAAAGCACCTCTTACATGACCAAAAAGTTCAGTTTCCAATAATTCTTCATTTAAACCTGCACAATTCAGCGCAATAAAAGGATATGCTTTTCGATTACTTTTATGGTGTAATTCTTGTGCTACCAACTCTTTTCCAGTACCATTTTCGCCACCTATCAAAATATCAATATTGAAAGGTGCAAATTTATCAATTTTTGTCTTTACTTCTTCAATTGCAGCTGATTTACCAATCATTTTGCTTGATTTTTGCATTATTTTAGTATCTGAATCATGCAGCATAAAATCATCACACTCAGGAATTAGAAGAAGCTCTTGTAGGAGTTGAGCATCCATTTCACGTTTTGCCATCACTGTATCGTAACAACGATTTACCTTGCTTTGCAAGACATTTATATCCAATTTTCCACCTTTTTCTATGTAATCGAATGCTTTGAGTTCCATTGCTTTCCGTACTCTCGAAGCGTCAGTATTTCCTGAGAAAATAATCACTTCGGTATTACAATCTAGTTTTTTGACTTTTTCAAGAATAGTCAATCCGTCCGTATCTGGAAGATTTAAATCAAGTAAAATTAAATCAAAAGTCTGTTTTTCGAGCCGTTTTAGACACTCTTTTCCAGAGCTTGCACTTTGTATAAACCAATTGTTAGGTTCAAAAAGTTGGCATAAAGTGTAATTAATAGGCGGATAATCATCGACTATGAGCATCCTAAATGGGAGGTTTTTTTTCTTCATGTGGATAGTAATTTGTGGCTGTCGTTGAAGCAGCCGTGTTTTCTAAATATTGTTTGTCTGAAAATTTCGTGAAATCCCTTTGAATAGACCACAAAGATACGTTATTTTTATAATGTGTAAATACCTTAAATATAGTATTTTATGTATTTAAAAAAATAAATGAATTAATAAAATTGACAAATAAATATTTTTAATAATATATTTACATTTACTGTACTGATAATCAAGGAGTTACTTATTAATGAATTTGGAGTAAAAAATAATCTAATAATCTGTTCTGCAAATTATTTTCTAAAAATAAACTACTTTTGCCCACAAAATTTAGATAAAATATTTATGAATAGCAATATTGAGCAACTTTATACAATTGCGAAAAAAAAATCAAGAAAAATTATCGGCTTGATGTCGGGAACTTCTATGGATGGTCTTGATGTCGCACTCTGTACTTTTGAGGGAAGCGGAAGCGACACTAATATTGAGCTCACGCACTTTGAAACTGTACCTTATACAGAAGATATTAAAGAAAAAATTCAGCGTGTTTTCGCAAAGCAAACCATTGATTTTCAGCATCTTACGCTTCTAAATGAATGGATTGGACTTTTGCACGGAGAGATGGTTTTGCAATGTTTGGAAAGTTGGAAACTCGAGAAGGAGGACATTGATATTGTAGCAAGTCATGGACAAACGGTTTTTCATGCGCCAAAACATCAGCACGGATTCGATGAATTTCCGAACGCTACACTTCAAATTGGCGATGGCGATCACGTAGCAGTCAAAACTGGAATTATTACGTTGAGTGATTTTCGTCAAAAACACATTGCAGCAGGAGGCGAAGGTGCGCCGCTTGCCGTGTATGGCGATTATCTTATTTTTAGCCAAAAAGGAGAAAATCGCATCATGCTTAATATGGGTGGTATTGGCAATTTTACTTACCTGCCAAGCTCTTGCGATGCCAACAAAGTTTTTGTGACAGATACAGGTACAGGCAATACAATTATGGATGCGTATTGCAGAAAACACTTTGGTATTCCTTATGATATTGATGCTAAAATAGCGCTACAAGGCACGGTAAATCAAGCACTTTTATCAGCTTTGAAAAACCACTATTTTTTCAAACTTTCATTTCCAAAAACCACTGGACCAGAGGTTTTTAACTTAGAATACTTAGAAAATGCACAACAACAATCAGGAACTTGGACTATTTCAAATCCTGATGTGATGGCTACGCTCAATCGTTTTTCGGCAGAAAGTATTGCCGAAGCGATACAAAAAAGTATGGATAAATCGAAAAAATTTGTCGTGTATGCAAGCGGAGGCGGAGCGCACAATCCACTTTTGATGGCTACTTTAAAAGAACTTTTGGCAAATTGTACCTTCAAATTAACCGACGATTTGGGCATAAATTCTGATGCCAAAGAAGCTGTTCTTTTCGCTACTTTAGCGAATGAAGCACTTTGCGGAGGCAAAACTAATTTTGGCGATAGAAAAGGTGTTCCGAGTGTAAGTATGGGTAAAATTTGTTTTCCAAAATAGCACAAAATGCTGATTATTAATTACTTATACTAATTACTCATTTTTCATTATTATTTTATGGATAGCACAAAAAAAGCATATTTTCAACTGCATACTTCTGTACTACTTTGGGGTTTTACGGCAATATTAGGGAAATTAATTTCTATTTCAGCCTTGACTTTAGTTTGGTGGCGAATGTTGATAACGAGTGCTTGTTTACTTGTTATCTTATTGATAATGAATAAATTAACAAAGTTATACACAATAAATAAGCGCGTTGTGTATAAGTTAGTAGGCATTGGTTGTTTGGTAGCTTTGCATTGGTTAGCGTTTTATGGCGCAATAAAATTAGCCAACGCTTCGGTTGCAGTAGTTTGTATTTCTACGATGTCATTGTTCACTGCAATACTCGAACCTTTGATAAGAAAAACGGCTTTTCGTTGGTCAGAATTATTGATAGGTGTAGCAATTATTCCAGCTATGATGCTGATAGTCAATCATTTAGATGCAAACATGACTTTGGGTATAGTAGTAGGATTAGTGGCAGCGATACTCTCCACAAGTTTTTCTATTTTGAATAAAATAATGTTACAAGAAGTAGAACCTTTACCAATGACTTTTATAGAAATCGGAAGCGGAGCATTATTTTTGACCCTTTTTATGCCTTTTTTTATTTACCAAAATCCTACTGCACCTTTGTTGCCCAATAGTACAGATTGTTTTTACTTGATGTTGCTTTCTGTATTTTGTACCGTTATACCTTATATTATGTCTTTGGCTGCGCTACAAAAATTAAGTCCTTTCACGGTTGCCTTGTCCGTGAACCTCGAACCTATATATACTATTATTTTGGCGTGGCTACTTTTGCATGAAGATAAAGAATTAAATACCCAATTTTATTGGGGCGTAGCGATTATTATTGGTAGTGTTTTTGTAGAACCGCTTTTGAAAAAGTATTTGAAAAGTTCGACTGATTAAAAAAATCAATTTATTTACATTTCCCTTTCGTGGCATTCCCCTTAAAAAACAACGCCTTACCACCTTTGCATTACTGTTTTCACCACGCAACCATGAAGCCTAAATCTACCGCAATTTGCGGAACT
>JANMGN010000399.1:0-5883 GCA_031374645.1 Chitinophagales bacterium
GCTCGGTTGGGCTTTTTGAAGGAAAAAAAATTGGTCGTAAGAAAAATCTTGAAATTTTAGAAAATGAAATAAAAACTGCGGAAGCCGAATCCAAATTAATTTTTGATGAATTGGCAGTTTCTCGCAGTGCATTATCGACTTTTAAGTCTGTCAATTTTACCCAAAAAATTCAGACTTTGTACAATGATTTAAATAAAAATGCTCAAGTAAAACTTTCGATAAAACTAAAAATAGAAGGCGTAGAAAATTACGCAAAAGAAAACGAAGAGCGCAATAAAACCAATCAAACGAATGTAGATAATCTGAAAAGAGAAAATGAAAATCTTGATAATCAATTGGCTACAAAACGAAATGAGTTGAATATTTTAAAATCTGATGTGAGCAATAGTGGCGACGCTTACAGAATGATGGCAGACCAACTCAGCGCAGCGTCGGCAGAATACAATGAGGCAAATATCAATTTTATTCGCCAACAAAATAAGGTAAGTTCATTTCAGCGAGAATTGAGTTTTAGAGAAAATGCAATTACAGAAAATCGTTCTAACTTGCAGCGAAATGAAACACAATTGAAAAATAGCGATGCAGAACTTGTTGAAAATCAGCAATTTATAGACGAAATTACAAAAGAGCTTCAAGAAGGTTATCGCAGCAGAAAAGATTTTGAAAAAACCTTAAACGATGCCGAAGGCAGCTACTATAAAGCGAGAACGGTTATCAATGAACTCGATGATAAAGTTAGAAAACTCGGTCGTACGCAAGCAGATGTACAGTCGCTTGTGAACCGTTTGAAAGATAAATTCAATGACATAAAACTGCAATTGACCTCTATCGGAGAGCGTTTGCAAGTAGAATTTAAGTTGGGAATCAATGATATTATCAATCAAGAACCCGATCCGCAATACAAACGTGCGGAACTCGATGAAGAAGTTTCAAAACTCAAAAATCGTTTGGATAATTATGGCGAAATAAACCCGATGGCGGTGGAAGCTTACAACGAAATGAACGAACGTCATCAAACGATTACTGTTCAGCGCAACGATATTTTGACGGCAAAAGAAAGCCTAATGGAAACGATTCGAGAGATAGAAGAAACAGCAACTAAGCAATTTTTAGAGAGTTTTCAGCAAATTCGTAGCAATTTTATCGAAATTTTCCGAACTTTATTCACAGAAGACGATAAGGCAGATTTGAGTTTAGAAAATCCAGCGAACCCATTAGAAAGTCCAATTAATATCATTGCACAGCCAAAAGGCAAACGTCCGCAAAGTATTGCACAACTTTCTGGTGGAGAAAAAACACTGACAGCAACGGCTCTTTTGTTCGCCCTTTATTTGCTAAAACCAGCACCGTTCTGTATTTTTGACGAAGTAGATGCACCACTCGATGATGCAAATATTGAGAAATTTAACCGAATTATCAAGAAATTTTCTAATGATTCGCAGTTTATAATCGTTACGCACAACAAAGCCACAATGTCCGCAGTAGATGTCATTTATGGCGTTTATATGCCCGAACAAGGCGTAAGTGCCGTAACGCCAGTGGATTTCCGTTCGCTCGATGATAAACGAGGTTATGTGAATGCAATGGGATAAGTAGTATTTTTAGTTCTGACAATTTTTAAAGAGTTGTCAAAATTGGCTTAAAATTTCCTTTTTTTATGGATAAAAATCACATTTGGCAACTTTTAGACGACGTTTGCGACCCCGAAATCCCTGTACTTTCCGTGACGGATTTGGGCATTGTGCGTGACGTAAAATGCGATGATAAAAGCGTAGAAATTATCATTACGCCCACCTATTCTGGCTGCCCAGCGATGGATATGATTGCAGTGAACATCAAGGCAGGTTTACAGGCAAAAGGTGTTGAAAATGTGAAAGTTACGCTTGTTTTTTCGCCCGCTTGGACAACAGATTGGATGACCGAGCGAGGTCGGGAACGCTTACGTGCCTACGGAATTGCACCGCCCGAAGAAGAAATGACAGATAAAATGGCACTGTTTTCAGAAGGACCAAAAGTTGCTTGTCCTCGTTGTAACTCCTTAAAAACCAAAGTTCTCTCCAATTTTGGCTCTACTGCTTGCAAAGCGATGTACCAATGTGAAACTTGCAAAGAACCCTTCGATTATTTCAAATGCCATCGGTAATTTCACTATTCATCTCCAAAAACATACAAACATCAGAAAAAACCATTGTTTTATCGAAAAATTTAGCGTATCTAAAAAATAGAAGCTAATTTTGAGCAACAAACTTTTATTCGGTTCATTTATTTTCAAATACATTATAATATGTCAAATTTTTGGAAAATACTTTTTGGTTCTTGCCTTGGTACTTTGTTTGCTTTGGTCGCCCTTATTTTTATATCTTTTGGCTCGCTTGCTGCGCTTTCGAGTGGTGGTGAAGACAAAAAAAGCATTGAAAAAAACAGCATTATCGAACTCAAATTGTCGCCTGAGTTGCAGATTCCTGAAAAAACAAACAACGTTGCGAGTGGTGGTTTTTCTCTAAAAAAGAAAACTGCGGTTGGGCTAAATGACATGGTAAAAACCATCAATACGGCTAAAAATGATGCTCGTATCAAGGGAATTGTGCTGGATTGCGAAGGTCTTATGACTGCTCCTGCCACTACATTGGTACTTCGTCGCGCATTGGAAGATTTCCGTACAAGCGGAAAATTCATCGTTTCCTATTCCAAATATTATGCTCAAAAAGACTATTACATGGCATCTGTTTCGGACAAAATTTTTGTGCATCCTGCGGGCGGCGTAGAATTTAGAGGTTACGGAGGTCAGTTGCTTTTTTTCAAAAATATGTTGGATAAATTAGACGTAAAAGTACAAGTTTATTACGCTGGACAATTTAAAAGTGCTACTGAGCCTTTTCGTTTTGATAAAATGTCGGAACAAAATCGCTTACAAACCAAAGAATATATGAATGGTTTGTATCAGATTTTTCTTGAAAACCTATCAAAATCACGTAATATTCCAGTAGAAGACCTACGAAAATATGCGGACGAAATGAAAATCCGTAATGCTGACGATGCCGTAAATTACAAATTTGTAGATGCAAAAGGCTACAAAGATGATTTGGAAAACGACTTGCGCCAACGCCTCGGATTAAATGCAAAAGACAAAATAAAATCAATGTCGATAAGCGATTATTTTGACGCTTGCGAAAAAGAAGACAACGACGAAAAAAATAAAGTTGCAGTAGTTTATTGCGAAGGAAATATTGTGGAAGGAAAAGGCGAAGGCGGCAGTATTGGTGGAGATAAATATTCAGATATGATTCGCAAAATCCGCAAAGATGACAACATAAAAGCGATTGTTGTACGAATGAACTCTGGCGGCGGTAGCGCATTGGCTTCCGAAAGTGTTTGGCACGAGCTGATGATGGCAAAACAAGAAGGCAAAAAAGTAGTTTGTTCTATGGGCGATTATGCGGCTTCGGGCGGCTATTTTATTGCTTGCGCCGCAGATACGATTTTTGCTGAAAAGAACACAATTACAGGAAGTATTGGTGTATTTACGCTTATTCCAAGCCTCGAAAAGACGATGAAAAATAAAATCGGCATCACAACAGATACCGTAAGAACAGGCAAATTTAGTACAGGTTTTTCTCTTTTAAGAGATTTTACGCCAGAAGAAGGCGTTTTTATGCAAGAAAATGTAGAGCGAACTTACGAATCGTTTTTGCAAAAAGTAGCGGACAGTCGCCACAAAACACGTGATGAAATTCACGCTATTGCGCAAGGTCGTGTTTGGCTCGGTTCAAAAGGAAAAGAAATCGGTTTGGTGGATAAAATCGGAAACCTACAAGATGCCATCACTTGTGCAGCTCGTATGGCTGGTTTAGAAAAATTTTCTACCAAAGAATATCCTATAACAAAAGAGCCTTTGCAGCAATTTATAGAAGATTTGACGAACTCAAACGAAGCTCAGGCTTCTTTGAAACAGTCTATAATAAAATCAGAATTGGGCGAATTTTACGATTTTTATGCTCGCTTAGAAGATTTAAAAAATATGAAAGGCGCACAAATGCGTATGATGTACGTTTTTGATGTAAAATAAACAACTGATAATCAGCTTTTTATAAAAAACAGTCTTTCAAAGTAGCATTTGAAAGACTGTTTTTATTTTATTTATTTTTCAAAAAAAATAAAACCTCAGGCAACCCTTTTTTAACAACTATCGTCTATACTTTCAAACGAGCAACCAATGAAATTATTTGTATCATATAAAAAAGAAATGTCGGTCGAAGAGATGATTCGGGGCTGCCAGCAAAGTGATAGAAAAGCACAACGCTCGCTGTACGAAAAATTTTCGCCGCTGATGTTAGCCGTTTGCAGACGTTACTGCGGACAAAACGAAATCGCCGAAGAAACCATGTCGAATGGTTTTATAAAAGTATTTAAAAATATTGGGCAATATGAAAATAAGGGAAGTTTTGAAGGTTGGGTACGTAAAATAATGGTGCGAGAAAGTTTGGATTATTTAAAAACAAAAAAAGATTTTATCATCAGTGTAGATACTTTTTTGCCTTATGAAGAACCCAGCGAAAATTTTGCAAACCATCTGGAAACCGAAGAACTTTTGGCACTTATAGATACACTTCCAAACGGCTACAAACAGGTTTTTAACCTTTACATTATAGAAGGTATGAAACACCACGAAATAGCAGAATTACTCGAAATATCCGAAAATACCTCCAAATCGCAACTGATGAAAGCTCGTTTGGCACTACAAAAAAAGCTCGAAGAAATCAGCGAACAAGAACAAAAAAGCTACCAACAGTCGATTTCTTTTGGTAAAAAACAATTTTCAACCGTTTTTTAATTTTTTTTAAAATGAATTATATAAAAAATAAACTTCAAAATCACGAAATCAAACCTTCCAAAATGGCTTGGGAACGTATCGAAGCAGAACTCGACAAAGACAAAGTTCGGGTACTTCCGACAAGCGTTCGTTGGGCAGCTGCGGCAATGATCTTGGTTGCTGTTACTGGAATTATTGCTTATAATACATCACAAAAAACTGATAATCAAGGTGTTGTAAATAGTGAAATAAAAAAAGTAGAGCCGATTAGTACACCAAATACGGTTACGCCAATTAGTCCGAAATTAGAAACAGTAGCAACAGAAAAAAGGTATAAATTGGAACAAAATACAAATACCGCTGTACAAAAATACAAATTAGAAACCGTAAAAGAAAACAATAATTTGGTGCAAATTCCTTTACAAATTCCAACTTATAGTAAAGAAGTAAAGCAGAACACAACAAGACCTCTGCTCGAAAACCTTAATACAATTGCTAAAAGCGAGTATAAATTCTTAGAAATAAAAACCAAAAGCGTTGATATTCAACGAGTTAGCGACGAAGACGATAAAGAAGATGTGGCCGATAATAATCCAGTATTACCAGACTTTTTGAATCAAACAAAAGGAGATTCTACCTTAACAGAAAAAATAATCAATTTTGGTCAGATGAAAGCAAAACAAGTGGTTGCCAAAGCATTTCGACCAGTTCTAAAACGTTTCAATAAAAATTAACTAAAAACTAACAATTAAAAACTAATAATTCTAACAATCTAATACTTTAAATTATGAGAACTAAATTCTTATTCGCAAGCATTATTATGCTTTTTGTAGCCACTTTTGCCAATGCGCAAGACGACAAAACTACACCAAAACCAGCCGAAAAAACTCAAAAAGAGAAAAATATTGACCAAAGTTTGAGCAATATCAAAAAAGAAATCGAAAATATCAAAAACAACGTAGATTCTGCAAAAGCTCGTGAAATCGCTAAAAAACTCGAAAAATCAGCAGATGAAATCAGTGGAGAACTTGAAAATATAGCGGACAAAATCGATGAAAAAGCTGATATGGCAG
>JANMGN010000664.1:0-15732 GCA_031374645.1 Chitinophagales bacterium
AAATCTTTCAGAGCGATGTCAAAAAGTAAATTAAACTTTCGAAACCGCTGCATTATATACTCTTCTCATACCTTCTTCTACACTGATTTTTGCTTTCCAACCTAAGTGTTCTTCTACAAAATCCATGTTGCAATAACGAGAGTGAACACCTACGGGTTTATCCAAAAGACATCTGATTTCTGGTTCGTAACCTGCAATTTTACACATCGTATGTATGATTTCGATGAAAGAAAGTAACTCGCCACGACCAATATTTATCGCTGTACCGTCGTGAATATGCTCCATCGCCAGTAAAATACAATCCAAAACATCATCTATATGAACAAAATCTCTGCCTTGTTTGCCTGTTCCCCAAACTTCCACAGGATTTTCACGTCTTGCAATACGTGCCGCAATCGAAGGGACAGGATAAGTCAAATCTTGGTCCTCTCCATAGCCACTAAACGGACGAATACAAGTGATTTTTACGCCATAATGTTGTGCTGCAATTTTTGCCAAATACTCGCCTGTCAGTTTCGACCAGCCATAAGTCATATCTGGTTCGCCCATACGTTTGAAATCAATATCACTTTCACGCAAAGCAATTGCGCCACCTTCGGTTTGTAAGTCGATAGGGTAGGCTGCGCTACTACTCGGGTACATAACACGCTCAGGATTGTGGCGTGTAATCCAGTGAAAAAACTCTGCATCTATCGCTAAATCTAAGGCAACCATCATCGGGTCGCCGTCAATCATTGCACGTCCGCCAACGATTGCTGCGAAGTGAAAAACATCTGCAAAGCGTTCAAAATCAAGGGAATATGTATTTTGAAAAAAGCGAGCATCATCGCCTAATTTGTTTAAAACTTTTCTAAAATCGCCTTTTAAAAATAATAAACGACCATCTTCGCCAAAGATTTCGAGGTCTTTGTTATCGCCTGTTTTTGGCACACTCAACCAAGTGGAAGGATGCGTCCCGACCATCAAATTATCAATAAAAAGGATGTGGTCGTTTGTCGTTTTGTACAAACGTTTTACCATATTGCGACCTACAAATCCGCAGCCGCCCGAAACAAGATGTATTTTCATAGAGAATAGTTATCGAAATTATCTTATATAATTTTAGTAATGTTCTGTGTTAATTTCCAACTTAGCCTTGTACGTCGGGAACTCCTGTTCACGACAAAGCTAATGCAAAACCAACTCTGTTTTTAATGAAAAAGCCATTTTTACAAAACAATAAAGCTATCGGTTAAGTAGTTACTAATTTTAGTGCAAAAATACGTTTTTTCTACATATATTTTGCTTTTAATCTACCACTTTTCCAATATTTTTCATCAAAAAATAGTTCACAATCAAAAATACAGAAAAAACAAACGTAAAAGCCAATAGTTCGCTATCTTGTATGGGATAAAAATCTTGATCTTGTAATTCGGCTAAAAGTGACAAAGGTTTTGTGAAAACGTCCCAAGAGTTCCAGCGCAAATAACGACCTACGTAAACGCCAACGCTACAAGCAATGAGTGTTACAAATGTTAGAACATTTGCAAATATTTTGCCGTATAAATCCGTTGTAAGTTTTTCTATGGTTCGTAAGGATAAAAATCCGAGGAAAAATCCATTGAGTGCATAAGACATCAAAAGGAGTAAATCGTACCAAAAAGGTGCACCAATTTTTGGTTTTAAATGAAATAAATCAGTCAAAATATAAGGCGCATTTGGAAAAAATAAGAGCCAAAACGCTATGAAAAACCAAAAAAGTTTCTTTTTTTCTTTAAAATTCCAATGTAACATTATTTCACTTACTATAAATGGAATAAATGCCAATAAGAGATTGAAAACTAAAAATAAGTAAGTTTTTCGACCACTCATAGCGTAACGACAGGTAGAAAGTACGACGCTAAAAGCCATAGAAATTAATAAAAATAAGTATTTTTTCATTGTTTGTGACATAAAATTTTTCAAAGATAGATTTTTTTCACATCTTTGCACTATGATTAAAAAGGCAATACAAGAGAGCATTGCGCTAAAAGAACGAATTTTGGCGGATAATATTTTACTCGAAAAGATAGAAAAAACGGCGCATTTGGCAGTAGAAATGTTTTGCAAAGAAGGCAAAATATTGTTTTGTGGCAATGGTGGTTCGGCTGCCGATGCACAGCATATTGCTGCGGAACTTTCTGGACGTTTTTATATGGATAGAAAACCGCTTTTTGCGGAAGCGTTGCACGTTAATTCGTCTTACATGACAGCTGTTGCAAACGATTACGGCTATGACCAAGTGTATTCAAGAATGGTGGCTGCGGCAGGCAAAAAGGGCGATATGTTGGTGGCTATTTCTACTTCTGGTAATTCTAAAAATATTGTATTTGCAGCAGAAAAAGCTAAAATGCAAGGTATGATAGTGATTGGTTTGACAGGAAAAAATGGTGGGAATTTGGCTGAATTTTGCGATATTTTAATCAATGTACCTTCGTTGGATACGCCAAGAATTCAAGAGGCGCATATTTTAATAGGTCATATTTTGTGCGAAATTATTGAAAATGACTTGTTTTTGGTAAAAAAAACCTAATTTTTAGCTATTACGCTTAGCATCTAATTTTTTTTAAAATAACACCGAGTGAAATTCGGTTATATAAAATAATAATGTATAAACTACTCAAAATAAGCATTTTATTGCTTTTGCCAACCTTTGCTTTCGGGCAAAAAACGGCAAAAGAATGGCTCAAAGATGCTGAAAATTATTTTGAAAACCAACGATACGAGCGTTCGCTGAGTGCTTTTCTGGAATACCGAAAACTGGAAGCTGCAAATAGCGAAGTTTTTGCAAAATTGGGTGCTTCTTGCTACGAAATTGGTGCGATAGACGATGCCAAACGTTACCTTAATTATGCTTTGGAGCAAAAAAAAGTGGACGACAAAACGTATCTTTATATGGCTAAAACTTTGCACGCCAACCATGAATTTAAAGAAGCAATTCTTCAATATAAAAAATATTTGACACTCATAAAATCGTCTGCGCCAGATAGAAAAATGGTAAAAGACGACATCAAACGTTGTGCGGTTGGCTTAAATTTTCCTGACAATAATATCAAGGTTTTTGTACAAAATATGGGCGACAAAGTGAACTCAAATTACGATGATTTTGGTCCAGTAATTAGTCCTTCGAGTGATGATAAAATTTATTTTTCGTCTTCGAGAACAGGTACTGTTGGTGGATTGCGCTCGGAAGATGGGTTGCGAGATGAAAAACTCGGCGCTTATTGTTCCGATATGTTTTCTACGAAAGTCAGCAATGGCGATTGGGGCGAACCGAAAGCCTTGTCATACCTTATTAATAGTCCTCGGCACGATGTGATTTTAGATTTCAGTAGCGACGGAAAACAAATGTATTATTATAGAGGTTATAATCTTTTCAGCGGCGATATTTTTGTAGATACTTTCAAAGTGTTTGACGAGCGAACTTTGAAAACCACACCTTTCAAAAGTCCTATGAATTCGGAGTACGGAGATGGGACACCTTTTTTTGTAAATGATACGATGATGCTTTTTTCTAGCAGAGCAAAAGGCGGAAGAGGCGGCACAGATTTATACTACGCTTTGTATAAAAACGGTGCTTGGAAAATGCCACAATCCTTTGGTAATCAAGTGAATAGTGCTTATGATGAGGTTTGTCCTTTCCTTGCAACTGATGGTCGGACACTTTATTTTAGCTCCAATAATCCGAAAGGAATAGGTAGTTTTGATATTTATAAATCTGTTTTCGATGAAGAAAAATTAGCTTGGTCAGCACCTGAAAATCTTGGTTTTCCGATTAATTCGGCTGGCGAAGATGCTTATTTTAGATTGAGTAGCGATGGTACAAAAGGTTATTTTTCCTCGAAAAGAAAAGAAGGAATGGGCGAACGTGACTTGT
The DNA here is from genome assembly GCA_031374645.1 of Chitinophagales bacterium. GTDB lineage: Bacteria > Bacteroidota > Bacteroidia > Chitinophagales > Saprospiraceae > CANHEE01. The sequence continues at coordinate 3,896 of JANMGN010000664.1, forward strand.
ATATCGCTTATTTTAAAAGTGCTTTGGCGGAGCAAGACAACGTTTCTGTACCCGATTTATTTTTTAAAGTAAAGAAAAAAGACCTTGATAAATCAGAAAATGAAGACGATAAACCTGAAAATAAAATCGTTAATTACAAATTTTCTGCGCTAACGTATGATAAAGATGCGGATTTGGTTTCGGCAAAAAATAAAATAAGTTTAGATAATATGGTGTCTATTTTGACTAAAAATCCTGCTGTAAAAGTAGTTTTGGTAAGTCACTCAGAGGAAACTTCTACGCTCGATTTAGATGCTTTTTTGTCTGTAAAAAGAGCTGAAAAAGTGAGTGAATATCTGGTAAAAAATGGTTGTAAAGCAAGCCAAATTAGTGTTATGGGCTGTGGTTCGAGCTTTACTTTGGCACAAAACTCAATAGACGGAAACCCGAATAAAATAGGACAAAAATTTAACCGTCGAGTAGATTTATTTTTCCAAAATTACCAAAAATTGCCTGTAAAATTAGAATTTGACGAACAACTTATTCCTGATTATATGCAATCTGGCGAGTATTTTCGTTTCAAAAATATCTATAAAGGGCTTTCGTATCGGGTACAAATTGCGAGTATGAAACAGTTGTATCAAGGCGAAGTGCTGAAAAAATATCCTGATGTAACTATCGAAAAAGCGCTTGGAAACGACAATTATGATTTTTCAATCGGTATTTTTGCTTCCTTTGAAAGTGCAAATAATTTACAAAAAGATTTGGTCAAACAAGGCATTACAGGCGCAATAGTTGTTCCTTACGTAAGTGGTTTTAATGTAGCGGATAATGTGAAAAATTTAGTGGCACAATATCCTGATTTGCAGAATTATATTGCGAAGAAAAAGTAAAATTTAGTGAATAGTTACAAATGGAAAATTCATAATTAAAAAATAAAAAAACTGTAAATAATTGATTATCAATTATTTACAGTTTTTTTATCAATACGATATACCCCAAAACCAAGGATCTTCGGCTTCGGTTTTTTCCTTGATGTGTTTTATCGTTGCGGTACTTATAAAAGTTTGATTGACTTTTTTGCCTTTTAGTTTAGCAGGTGTTTGTAGCTCGGTCGTCAGTTTTTTGACATCAATTTTGTCTGCCGAAACGACCATTGCACCATCGTTGTAATCCAGTTCGAGGATTAAACCAGGCAAACCATGAAAGCCTTCGGGCCCATGACTAATTGGAATATCCATCGCAAACCAAGCGACGATTTTGTGTTTTCGGATAGTCGGCTCGATGTAGGCTTTCATACAAACGTGTCCTGCAACTTCTTTGATGTCGTTCAGAATTTTCCAATTCATACCTGCCAAAGTATCTTCTACTACATAGTTTTTTCCCAACATGGTAAAAGCGTCAAATTGTTTTTGAGTTTCGGTATTTCTTTTCAAAAAATACGTTTCTTTGCGCCAAGCGTAGGTGTTTTCATCGTTCCGTTCGGCACTTTCTTCGGAGTTTTCGTACTTAGATTCCGTAGTATTGAAGTGCAAAACGGTGTAATATTTCCATTCATTATCGCCATTGGTATAAGCAATTTTTTCTTTGCGTTGCTTACTCAAATAAGTAAGCGCATTCATTTTTTTTGTCCAACTTTGAGTTACCAAATAACGCACTGTACCTTCATTAACAGGCGTTTGAGCCAATAAAAAAGTAGGTAAAAAGAAGCAAATAAGAAGTAGACGTATAAAAATAGACAGCGCTTTTTGTCGTTGAGAAAAAAGTGATAAATAACTGACTATCAGGAAGTTATTTATTGTTTTTTGAGCAATCGACTGGAAAAAAGTGGCGGCTATTTTAGCCCAATTATTAAGTATATTTTTCATTTTTTTAAGTTTTAAAACCAGTTATTTTTTTTCAATTTTGCGTCGTAGCCACGCATATTATACGCTACACTTAGCGCAACATAACGTGCGAGTGTAGGTGCTACGCTACGCTGCACGAAGTTTTGAGTTGCTCGCTGACTTACATTTACACGTCTATTAAAAATATCAAAAATGGCTAATCTGACTTCAAATTTATTGCTCGTTCCGAGTAATTGTTTTACGGAAGCATTCCAAATTGGGATATTTTGTTGAAAATCAAAACGCTCATTTTTGTAAGCTGAAAAAGCATAATTACTTTCTAAAAATGTTTTTTTCAAAAATGCCCATTTCATAGAAGCGTTCAAAGTTTGGCTCAAAATAACCTGATTTTGCTCTGGACTAATCGAATAATCTATTTTTGTACGGTTAATATTGCCACTTACGCTCATGATAAGTTTAGGATTTGGCGTAAAATTTAGTCCTGTATTCCAACGCAACGTTCGGCTATCTGTTTCATTTTGTATATCATTGACAAAAGCTGGTTCGATATTTTGCTCTATTCCGCCATAAAAATTAACCGTCAATTTTGATTTTACAATCGGAAAACCGCCCCAAGTATTTAACTCCGCTCTCGAACCTGCCGCCACATTTATAGGACGAGTTGTGGTACGAAGCCCTACTTTATCTATGTTTTCGATAAGCTGACTATACACAATTCTATTATCGAATTTGGCATATTCTGCATCTAAACCAGCATGAATTCCGCTGCCGCCATTCCAATAATTTAAGCCGCCGTTGAAATTATGACTGCGCTCGGGCGTCAAATTCGGATTTCCTTCTATACGAAAAGCGGGATTATTGACGTTCGGGATAGGCTGTAAATCTTCAATTTTTGGCTCGCTAACAGCGTAGGCGTACGAAAAATTTGCACTTATGTCGTTCTCAAACTCAATATCTGTTTGAAAATAAGGTACGACGTTGAAATAATTTCGTTTTATGGGCGTTTCGAGCCAGTTTTCAGTTTGGCTGCGAGCATATTTTCCTGACAACTGAATTTGCTGTGCCGCTAAACCTGTGCTGACATTTACGCCTTCGTACGCATAGCGCAAAGTGCTTCCAAAACGATTGTATAAAACGCCATTTTCGTAGTAAATACTCAGCGAATCGATGCGTTTTTCAGCGTTTTCTGGATTAGTAACAGGTCTTGAAATTTGGTTATCTGTCAGTGCAAAATTATAAAAAGTTTCTACAAAAAACTTTTTGGAAAGCGCATCAGTGTAAAGTAAACTCGCTTTGCCTTGTTTAGATTTTGTATCGTTCGCATTGCGATTCAAAAAACGGACTTGTTCGCTCAACGTATTCGCTTTGAAGAATTGATTGACAGAAACTAAGTTATCCTCTCCGTTTATTGCGCTATGATTATAGGCTGTACTTATTGAGAAACTACGTCCTTTTTTCTTAAATTTATGTCTAAAAATTGCTAAACTATTGCTTATAGCGTTTTGGTTATCGCTATTTTTTTGAATATTGAGGTCGTTATTTTTTTCATTTGCTGTTTTTGTGAACAATTGATGCGTATTTTCGTCTAAAATACTTCGTGTCAAACGAAAATCTGTTTTGAAAATAAATAAATTCATAGAATCTAACTCTTTTTCTACTCGTGTGGAAAAGGAATGATTTGCTTTGAAAGTATTGTTATTCAAAGTATCGCTATTAAAAAAAGAATTATTTTGCAAAAAACTCTGTCTTTCGGCAAATTGTTTCAAATCGAGGTCAGTTTGATTGTAAAAATAACTCGAATTAACCTTTGTTTTCTTATTGTCAAAATTATAATTTGTACCGATTCCTTTGTTTTTCGTAAAACCACGTCCGTCAAAATTATTCATATAGGCTGCATTGCCTCCCATATTATAGTAGCGCATGCCGCCGCCGCCACGAAAACCAAAATCGCCACTATCGTCATTGTTCCAAGTATTTTGCCCTTTAAATTCGCTGTAATCGTCCCAATTTACGCCAGTTTCATTGATATTGTTGCCAAAACCAATAACTGAAAATTGTTCTTTTTTATTAAAACGATTGTAATTTCCACGTGTCGCCCATCGGTTTTCAGTACCGCCCGCTACGGAAATTTTCCCAAAAACACCTTTTTTAAATTCCTCTTTGAGTTCGATGTTCATAGCTTTTTCCTTTTTGCCATCGTCCACGCCAGTAAGTTTGCTTTGCTCAGATTTTTCGTTGAAAACCTGAACTTTTGATACAATGTTGGCATCTAAATTTTTGGTAGCAGCTTTGGGGTCGCTTCCAAAAAAAGTTTTGCCATCGACATAGAGTTTTTTCACGTCTTTGCCCTGCGCTTTGAGATTTCCGTCCCCATCAACATCGATTCCAGGCAGACGACGCAGTAAGTCCTCGACCGTAGAGCCTGGCGGTACTTTAAAAGACGAAGCATTGTATTCTATCGTATCGCCTCGGATAGTGAGCGTTGCTTTTGCTGTTTTCACGACCACTTCCATCAGCTCTTTGGCGATGATTTTTAGTTTGAGTTTACCCAAATCATTGACTTTTTTGTCCGAAGGAGCAACTGTTTGGAAGTAGGGTAGATAGCCCATAAAAAAGGCTTTTACAACATAATTATTGTTTTTTACAGACGAAAATTCAAAAATGCCTTGGTCGTTCGCTTGTTTGAATTGTATAAGGCTCGAATCTTTGGGCTGTAAAAGTAGCACAGTGGCGAAAGGAATGACCTCGCCCGAAGTGTCAGCGACTATACCTTTTATAGTGATACGCTCAACGGTTTGCGACAATAATTGTGTAGAAATTAGGACTAAAAATACAAGAAATAGTTTTTTCATGTGTTAAAGTTGTAGTATTTTGTACAAAATAAGTGTAGAGAATTTGATACTGTTATAACGATAAGGACAAAAAAATATTTGTTTTGTTGCATCAAATCTAAAATGTAAATTAGATAATTTTTTTTAATATGTTATAAATTGTCGCATATTTTAAAAAATAGTAGTATAAATAATTGATTTGCAGTAATTTATAGAACTATTATTTAAAAAAAATGTTAAACTGTTATTTTTACTTTTAAATGTGCCATGAAAGGCACTATTTTTGCAAACTAAAACGTTCAGGAAGGGAAACATCATTTTACTCACAAAAGAAAAAAGATGTTTCCCTTTTTTATGTTTGTATTTCTGCAACAAGAAATTATAAATTTTTGATAGTTACAAAAAAAGTATTTTAATGAGAAATGTAAAAACGCTAACGAAGCAATTTTTCTTTTATGGATTGATAGGTTTTTCGATGATAGGTTTGATGTCTTCTGATTACGAAAAAAATAAAACAAACGATACAAGTAGTTCAGATAGTTATAAAGATAGTAATGTTAAAAAGTTAATCAACACAACTTGGAAAATCAAATATGTGGATTGTCCTGTTTGTGCTGAAAGAGCTGACGATATTCAGTTTTTAGACCTCGGAAAAGGCTTTTTAGAAAATAAACCTATGCGTTGGTTTTTGAAGAAAGATACTGTACATATCGTTACGGAAGCCGAAGCCTGCAAGTTTGAAAAAATATTTTTGGCAGACGACAACCTCATGTATGGTTCTTATATTTGTAAAGGTGCAACGGTTGGAAAAACATTTACTGCACACAAAAATGGGACAAGTGTTGCCGTTCCTGCTTCTTTGCTTGCTGCAAATTTGCCTGCGTCTTCTACTACCTCTTCTGTTGCTACTACCGAAGTTTCAAAAATAACTACTAAAAATGAAATAAGCGAAGAAACGCCCAAAAATATTAGTGGAAATTTGACTTTTTTAGACAAAACGTATATGTTTAAACGAGGAATAGAAAAAAAATATGGCGAAAGACGAATAGATGCGATTATTTTACACTCTTCGTTTTGTGCCAATAGTAGAAATGATTTTGATACGTACTGCGTACTTGGGGAGTACAAAAGGCATGGTGTAGCGGCGCATTATTTGATAGACCGTGCTGGCGATATTCATCGTTTGGTAAGCGAAACAAACGTTGCTTTTCACGCTGGTTTTGGTCGTATGCCTGATGGAAATAACCGTATCAATACTCGCTCAATCGGTATCGAAATGATAAACTCACAGGAAGAAGGGCCAAACGAATATCAGTACGCTTCACTTGCTAATTTGGTTCGGGATATAAAAAGCAGACATAGAATAAAATACATCAGAGGACACAATCAGATTTGTCCTGGCAGAAAATCTGACCCTTGGCTTTTTTCTTGGAAAAAGTTTAATAATTTGATTACACCTGATGGCCCTTGAAATTGAGCATAAAAAAAAGGATTGAACATATTGTTCAATCCTTTTTTTTGTGTTTATTTTTTTGTATTTTAAACGTTTTCTGATAATACTCTTGCTTTATAGTCAAGAGTACCACCTAAAAGCCTAATTCGTTTTTCTAATTTTATTAAATCTGAACTTATTAAATCTGGAGTGTTTACTTTTGTTAGCACAATTCGTGCATTTATTTTTGCAAAATCTGATAAATCATCTAATAAATGATTTAAGGTAGTGTTAATTTGTCTAACAGCATGAATTAAGTCACTTCCTTTTAATTCAATGAAATATACAATTAATTCTGAACAATTAAGTAGCAAAAAATCACATTTTTGCCCTTCTACAATTATACAACCATCTACATGATACAATGCAAATGATTTCTGTTTACTGTTTATTCCGACAAATTTGCGAGAGTTTTCTTCAACATTTATTATTTTTCTGTTGTCAGAAAATTCTAAACAGTCTGCGCTAAATTTATTTTCGCAATTGTTCATGATAAATCTAATTCGAATAATTGGTTAAATTGTTGATTGATTATGCTGGAAGCTCTATCTATTTCTTCAGCCTTGATAAGTTGTAACTCGTCATCAATTATATTATTTAGTATACCATCTTCAATGTAAAAAGCTAATACTTTTTCAGGTTTTAGCCATGATTTTTTATTTACTAATTTCGCTACTGCTGCGGATTTAGTTTTTGCTAATTTGCCTGCGTAAATAAAGTTATTTAAAGATGACAAAATATAAGGGCTATGTGTCGTAATCATAATTTGATTATTATTCAAATTAGAAAGTAAACAGATGAGTTCTACAATATCATTTTGAGCAACAGGAAATAAATGAGCTTCTGGTTCTTCGATAACCATAAAAACTTTTGTTCTATTAAGCACTATTGAAAATATTTGCAATAGTATCCAAACAACTTCTTGTTGCCCAGATGATGCAAATGACAGTTTTACAAATTTATCTGAATTTTGTAATAATATTTTTTCTCCATCTTTATCAAAAATATAGCGTCCTTTTACAATTTTGTCAAAAATTTCAATAACTGTTTTAAGACTTTCATTATCAATTGGTTCATTTGTGTATTTACCTTTATCTTTTATAAGAGTTTCAAGATTTTGATTGTAACCATTTTTTAAATTATTGATTCGCTCAATAAATGCTTTCAAAGAGTAATCAATCAAATAAGGATCAATATCACCATTTTTTTCGCTGTCTTGACCTAATATCCTTGGGAGTAGAATTTTTTGCAAAGGATCAGATAAAGTAGATAACAAACTTCTTCCCGCAGGAACATACAGAGGTAGTCTATCGTCTTCAAATAGCACATTAACAAGGTTCTCGATTTTCTTGTAAAAGGCTTTTTTTTCACTGTCACTTGTAATAAGTTCTGATGCCGAAGCAAAAGTTTTATTAATATTTTGATTTTTCTTAAAAAATATTTCTGTTTCAGAAAAAATATTTTTTAATTCGTCGTGGAATTTTTGGCTAAAAGTTGCCTTTACATAACCTTTGTCAAGAAATAGTGTAATTGTTTTATTATAACCATACGTATATTCTAACTTAAATTGAGATAAATGTCTTGTAGTACCCCAAAAACTAACAAATTTAGTCCGTATCTTTTTCTTGAACGCAGTGGCAGGTTCACTAAACTTACTGTTTTCCTCAATAGTATCAATAATATATCTTACCAAATCGTCTTTTAAAGATTTAAATAAATAGATAGATTTAGAAATGGTACTTTTGCCACTTGCTTGCGGTCCAATGAGTACAATGAAATCTTCGATTTTGACATCTGCCTTAATTATGGGTCCGAAGTTCTGTATTGACAATTTTTGCATGATGATGTATTTTGTGCAAAGTTATAATTATACACAAGTTTTTTACTTTTTAGTTTCGCCAAACGCATCTATCCACGCCAAAACGCCACCTTCTAAGTTGCGGACATTAGTAAAACCAGCTTGTTGCATAATTGCTTGTGCGGTTGCGCTGCGTTTGCCTGAGCGACAATGTATGATGATTTCTTCGCTGCGGAAGCCCTCTAAGTTTTCTAATTGAGTGCCTATTTCTCCCAAAGGAATTAGTTTTGCACCAAGATTAAACTCGTCGTATTCGTACGGCTCACGGACATCTATAAATATAAATTTGTCATCGCCAGCGGCTAATCTTTCTTTTAATTGTTGAACGTTAATATCCATTTTTTTATTTTTAAAACGACTAAAATCGCTATTTTTTGATGTTTATAAATTATTTTAAAACAATAAATTTTTTGACATTTGCCTTTCCAGAAGTTGTATCTTTTAAGCGGAGCAAATATACGCCATTTGTTAGATTTTCAATATTTATTTGGTTTTCCAATTGGTTTTTTTCTATTATTTTTCCTTCCATCGTATAAATACTGTACTCGTAATTGGTATTTTCTTTTTCTAAATCATTGATATACAAGCTATTAGATGCAGGATTTGGGAAAATAGAGAACGCTATCGTATTTTGTTCTGTGCTTTTGTCAGAAACAAATTTTTCTGTACCCATTATCGGACGAAGCATCAAAGCTCCTTTTGTAGCTTTACTAACCGCTTTCCAGTTTCCAGTCGTATTGGCAAAAATATTGCTGCTCGCTTGTGGATTATTTTTATCAAAACCAACCAATACAGGTTCGATAGCTGCGCTAACTTGTTGCCAACCAACATAAAAATCGCCTTTCGGAATTTTTAAATTTACTTTTTGCTTATTCACATCAAGGAGTTCGTAGGTCGTAAAACCATTTAGTACGCCACCACCTTGCGTATGTGCATAGACAGGATTGAGGTAAAGTTGCTCGAAATCAGGTTTGTCTTTCAAGCTGCCTATAAAAACACGCAAATTGAACTTTTGTGTCGTATTATCTTTATTAAAGACAGGAAAATGAAACGCTACTGCGCTCAAAACATCGTCTTTGTTTGCTGTAAATTTGACTGCTGCTTGGCTGTCATTTCCGCTTGCGCCAAAGATACTTTCGGCTGTTGCATCATCGTAAGCATAATAATTAGAGCATTTTGTAAACGAAGTAACCGTATCATTTTTTACGACATCAGCATAGTTTGTATTTTGCTGCGAGTTGAGTTTTATGGAATATTCTGTTTTGAAAATGGCTTCTTTTGCGTTTGTCAAGTTTTTAACATTGCCAAAAAAATCGTCTTTGATAGGTGTTGCCATCAAAAATTTAGCTACATTTTTACCTTGTGGAATATTCAAAGAGTTCACAAAAGCGTAGTTATTTGCTAAGATTTTACCCGAAGTTATTTCTTTAAAATTCGCTTCGGAGTTAGTTATATTTTCTATATTTCCAAAATAATTGACCAAAGTGTAAGCAACAGTATCGCTCAATTCTTTATCTTCAAAACCTTTTAGCTGATTTAGGGGCATAGAAGTGTATTTGCGCAATGCTTTTGGAGCTACATTCGCAAAGGCAATATCTCTAAAAGAAGCAGCATTATTTGCGCCTGCGCTCGGAAAATCCTCTGAGATGCGCACATAATCTAAGTTCCATATTGCATTGATACCTGAGCGTGTGCTATTGGATTTGAAACGAAACTGAAAACCTTTGTATTGCCATTCTGTCCCTATTGCAAAGCTATAAAACTTATATTTGGGTACAGTATCGCTTGCAAAACCACCAATTCCAGGCAATCCAAGTATCGTTGTCCATTTGTTATCTTTACTTTTATATTCTAAAAAAAACGAATCTATATCACGTGGCGGATAGCCCAATCCTTTGGGTTGCAAATAAAAACTAAGGTATAATTTTCCTGTCGGAGGAGCAGAAACATCTAAGTAAGCAGATGTCAGTACATCAGAAACACCGAAGCTACCGCCATACGCTCTACCAACTGCATTTACGCCGTCAAAAGTTGCAAAACCAACCGAAGGCGGATTTGGGCTCATTCCGTTGTTGATATATACACGATCGTCGAGCCATTTGGTACGATTGGGATAACCATCTTTATAGTAAGAAAAATCATCCATGAAAAACAAACTATTTGCTGACGAAAGCGTATCTTGTAATACTTTTATAGGAAATGCGAAAGTATCTAACACTTCATTTTCATCTTTTATGCCTATATAAACAAAATCATTGCCGCCCAAACGAGAAGCCCAATAATAAATGCAAGTATCAGAAACAACATATTCGTCACGAGCAATACTGTAATTGTCCAAATCTAAAAGATTTTTTTTGAGTATTTTGCCCGTAAAATCTTTTAGCGAAAAACAAAGTGTCGTATCTTTTTCAGCTTTTAAGATAGTGAGTGGCATTTGGGTTAATTTGCCAGTTCTTTTTACTACCATAAAATAACAAACAGTATCACATAGCTTAATGCCTGTTTTATTGCATAAAAACAATTGTAAAGTATCAAAACCAATTTTTATATTTGATTTTGACTTATAAGTTACTTCATTATTTTTACTCGATGCTATACCAAAATTCAAATTTGGTTTTTCTACCAAAATAGTATCATAAGTCTTAGTATCCACCTCGAATTTGAGTATTTGACCACTATTAATATAAAAAGTATCTAAAAAAATACCATTTTTGCCACCTCGCTCAGTAGCTGATTGCATATTTTGCAACTCAGTCGCCTTGATACGTGCAGCTTTTATTTGCTCCGTTTGCCATGTTTTTTCTATCAAAAAAGCATTGTTTTCCAAAGGGCGTTCTTCTATTTGTGCCAAAAGTATTGGTACAAATAAAAGGCTAATCATAAAAGTAAATAAATATCTCATCTGTATTTTTTCTATTAAATTTTTATTTTTCAATGAGCTTGTCGCAATTCCTAACAAGCAAGATTATAAAATGGTTATTTGTCCTACAACTACAAGGTTGTAGGACAAATAACCATTTTATAACGCAAAAATTGTATAAATGTTATACTGTTAAGGAAAGGAATTTACTGATTATCAGAGCTAACGGGTTCGGCATCATCAATAGAGCAACCTGCGGGTAGTTTTTGAGTAACATAAAGCGTAATTTGCTCGCCAATACGCATCGTTACGCCTGACTGATGTATAGGTTCTTGTTTCCAAACGTAGGCTTTATCTTCTGCAACGACCGACGCATCACGTACGATATTTCCAATATTTAGGTTGTAATTACTAATTAGAAACTTGGCGGCATCTAAGCGTTTGCAAACCAAATCAGGAATTTCTATATTGGGGTTTTCTCGTTCAGAAACGACAAATTCGAGAATTGTTCCTTTGGGAATTTTTACGCCAAAACGCATTTTGTTCGTAATCGTGTCGCCATCAAAAATAACTGCCATGATGGTATTCGCTTCGAGAATAGGGTCGAAACGCCTTCCGACAATTTCAGCTTTGATGTCATAAATGCTCAATTTTCGCTGATATTGCTCAAAATCATCGTTTCCACCAGCAATATCTGGCAAAGGGACGAGTTCTGCGCCCGCTTTCGTAACCGTAATATATATGGTACGGTCTTCTTTTACGTGCGCCATCGCCTTCGGATTTTGGTCTAAAACCACGTGCGGCATTTTTCCAGCTTTGTAAATACTATCACTCACGACAATGGTAAAGCCTTTGCGTTCGGCTTCGTCTATGGCATCTTCGAGTGGTTTATCTACAAAATTTGGGACAGTAATTGCCTGCCCATGCTTCGTATAACAATGTAGCCACCAAGAAGTGAAAACTACAAAAG
>JANMGN010000678.1:0-6546 GCA_031374645.1 Chitinophagales bacterium
AACAAAAATCAATTTTTATATTTATACTTAGAACTATTTTTACACAAAAAAAAGTAAAAAAGCAACAATAAGTCATTTTAAATGTTAATAAAGTGTTAAATATTTAATTTTTTAAAAAATAAATCAATAAATACTTTGAAATGTTTTTTTTTTTTTTTTGCACTTTTGTAAAAACATTAAAATTTTCTTAATATTAATCAACAACTAAAAAACAAAAAATCTAAGCCCATGAAGCGGTTTCTGCCATAAAAACATTTAGAAATCCTTCCACAGTAAATCTGTTTTACAATTTCATTCCTTCTTAGGAATTTCCCCATATTATTTTACATAAAGTCAGTGTTTGCATCTGACAGTGTAGTTGCATACGCAGTAGTGCTTATGTACATCACTGTTCATTTTCTCAATCCGTTTTGTCACTTGCGTTGCACACTAACAGACAGCAGCTTTATTGCCCAAAACGAGCTACTTTGTAATAAAAAAAACCTTTTCAATCACTTTTAAAACACACACTATGCGATTAATCATTTTTTGTCTATATTTACTTGCTTTTTTTTGCAACGCAAAAGCACAGAACTGTACCAAAATCGAGGCATATTTCCCACTCAACAAAGGACTTGTGTATGATTACAATGCCAATCAGGTAACAGAGCTCAACACCGAAGCCTTGGCTATCCTAAACATAAAGGATGCTAACCTTTGCGATAACTTTGCCGTATTTGATGTAGCACACTACCGCATGAAAGGCTTCGCTACCGATGGCTACGCAGAAGACATCGCCGCTTACAAAAAAGGCTGCGCTGCACAAAAGCCCTACTATTTGCTATTCACACGCAAATACGATGAAAACCTGGAGTTAGAAAAAATCGATGTAGAATTTTCGCTACCAACAGAAAAGCGTTTTTCCTGCCTTACCGAAATGCAGCGCAGCCTCCTCAAAATTCGCTTGGAGCAGTTGATGGTAGAAAAACTAAAAATAGACAAAGAAGGCTATATTTCTGAATTTGCAGCCATTGGCGAGTTTAAAAAACAGGTGGAAACATTGGTAGAGTGCTGCGGAGAAGGTAACGAAAAATGCAATCAAATTTGCCCTACCAAAGACGAAATGAAAATTATTTTAGCAAAAGAAGGTTTCATTCCAGTTGAGGTCAGCATAAAAGACAAAGAAAAGCAACCGACCGTAGCTGATGTCACCAACGTGGCAGTCAGTTTAGATTTCGAAGCATTATCAGCCAGTACCGTAGCAGGAGAAATTATTACTGAATTAAATAAAAGAAGTAACAGTAGAGCCTTTATCACTGATGATGATTTTTATTGTCAAAACGGTGGATTTGGTAAAGTATTACAAGATTACAAAGAATCGCTGGAAGACTACGATTTTATTCTACATCTAAGTAGAAAAGATGATAAATCTAGTGAAGGAACTGTTTGGATAAAAATTGAAGGAGATCTGTGGAGCGAAGAGTTTGGTTTATTGAACCAAATCGGAAATAAATCAGGTGAGGATGATAAAATAAAAAGTGTCAAAGTGCGATTGATTTTTGCAAATATTTTTGCTGTTCAAGGTTTTCAAATACCAAATGATGCTTATTTACCGTATGTAGGAAAAACAAACGAGTTATTCAAGGCCAAACCCAATGAAGTGTATTATTTTGATAAAAAAACAACATTTTTTCATGGTATTTTTGCGGGAAGTTACATAGCTCTACCTGATGAAAAAGGTATGCCAATTGATCCCTCTCAATCATACAATATATGTTTGGCAAGATATAAATACGCAGACTGTATTGAAACAAAAGTTGTAAAATGGAATTTGAGTGTCCCTCCTGCAGAAGCAAAAAAGCAGCCTATTATCGAAGATTGGATAACTAAATGCAGTGAAAAACCAGTCATTGACAGAGAAAAATTCAAAAGTTACCTTACTAAATACGGACTTGGGGCTACCACTTATTTTAAAGTGACAAGTCCAAATAAAGTAGAATCTTACATTACTGCCTCGGGCATATCTGACACTCCTCCCTCAGATGCAAAAAATAAAACTGTTTTCGAGATACAAGAGTTCAAAGATGGTACAATAAAAGTAAAAGCTAAATTTAAAGAAGCTGGTATCAATAAAAACTGCCCTACTTGTAATGATGTAGCAAATGAAGTACTCGAAAAAGCTATTGAAGAAATAGAACAAAGACACTATGGTAAAATGGGTAAGATGGACCCTAAAAAAAATGCGATTGATAAAGAGTTGGCTAATGGAGATTTAGCTGGTCATGCAGAAATCGTAGATGATGGAATATCTATTTTAAGCAACCTTGGTAATTTAGACCCTTCTGCTCAGCGTGGAATAACTTATTCCTCTATGACAATCCCAGAAATGCTTGCCGCCGCTGCCAAAGGCTACAATGAATTGGTAGAAAATGCTAAAATTCCAGCCGAAGTTTGGGAACCTGGCAAGCAATTTCCTGTTCGTGACTTTACAGGGGTAGTAAGCGGTGTTGGAGACCAAGTTATTGAAGATTCCAAAGACCTTGCAGGCTTGGTTGGCATGGCACTTACTATTATTACAGACCCTGTTGCTGCCTATGATGGATTGAGTGGCTTTGCAAGTAGTTTCGCTGGCGACCCTTGGGCTAATACCCAAAAATTAGTAGGCGGAATAGCATCAGAAGGCTTACAATTAGAAAATTTTAATAAGGGTGGTACTTATGCACTCTACGGTACAGGCAGAGTCGGTGTCACGATTGTAAAAACTGCCTTGGGCGCAAGTTTTTTAACTTCTTCTGCCTCATTTATGGATAAGGTAAAAGAGGTGCCAAAGCGACTAAAAAACCAAGGCGATGATTTAGTGTCGGCTATTAAAAGAATATTAAAAAAACTCCAAACTATGGGTATCAAAAATCCACAAAAATATGTAGATAATATTACCCAAGCCATCAAAAAAAGAATAAAAAATGGTTGTGATGAGGATTGTGCTTTGGCAGGTATAGGATGCCTTACTGGTAATACTTTGGTGGAAATTGGGCAAGGTAAATTTCTACCAATGAGTTCCATGCAATCAGGTACGATGGTAAATAGTTTTAATTATATCACAAAGAAAAAAGAGCAAAAAGCGATTATAACCGTTGAAAAATTTATCACTACAAGTATTTTAGCTTTTACTTTGAGTTCTGGCAGTATCATAGAAGCTACGCCGAATCATCCATTTTATATCAATAGTGCATATCAAGAAGCAAAGAATTTACACATTGGAGATACCCTTTTTAGTGGAAATAGTAAATTTATAACAATAATTGGTATTTTTGCCAAAGATACCATACAAGAAGTCTATAACCTACGTGTAGCGGACAACGACAATTATTTTGCAGGCGAAGATGCACTACTGAATACCAATTGTTTAGTAAAAAGATTTGAAGATGCCAAATTTGCCAATCTATCTAAAAAGTTTGATGCGCTTACAGATGCTGAAAAAATAAAGTTTTTAGAAGATTTTGGCGGGGCTGATGATGCGCTTTTAGATGTACTAGGTAATGGAAAAGCTATGGCTGCTTGGAAAAAGTTGTCTAATCAACCTGAATGGGTTAGGAAAAATAAAGAACTACTAAAAAAGTTAGATAATCAGCCTGACAACTTCATAGATAAAGTAGCAGAGTATTATGAAAAATCAATACCAAGCAATACTCCTTCTGGTTTTAATGGATCAGGTATGTATGGTCAAGTTGAGTTTAATGAATTTGGTCATCCAAAATTATTACCTCATGTATCCGATCCAAATCACATTGTCACAATGAATATGAAAGGTAATTATACTAGCGATATGACTGATGCGAAGAATGCCTTGCAAGCTAAGTTACCTCAAAACGAAAAAATTGTTAAACATAATCCTAATGGTGGTTGGTCTCCGTTTTACATTGAAAAAAATGGAAATTTAGAAGGTCCTTATACATGGCATCATCATCAAGATGGGAGTAGTATGTATCCTATTAAAAAAGATATTCACGACAGTATTGCAGGAAAGCATACTGGAGGAAAGGAAATAGTTACAAAATATCCTGATTTAATTGGCTTTTTTAATCAACCATAAAATAATTTATCAAATATGTTCAAAGAAGGACTTTCATTTTTAAATAATAGAACTCTTATTACAGCAGATTTAGCGGAGTTATTAAGAGAAGATTTAATTCCTCCTTATTTCAAGTTATTTCTAAATCAATTTCAAGTAGAAATAAATTATTCAACAGAAAATACAGTTTACTTTAATGATAAAAAGCATCATTTTTCTAAATTTGAGATGTTTAATAATGAAATTATTAATAGAGAAGAATACTACTCAACTATTGATAGTATTTTCAATTACGATAGACTTTTAGAAGAAGTAAACAAGTATAAAAGAAAAGAAGAAAATTGGAATAGACTTGGTTTAATGCAAATTGGATTGATGCATTCTTCTGACGTGTTATTAATTGGGCTTGAAGAAAAAAATCTAGATCAAATTTGGCGGTATGGTCAAGGTATGGGAATTGTTACTTGTAAATTAGATGATAATATTTTCGATTTTTTTTCAAGATTAAAATTAGTGATAGATGAAGAAGCATTAAATGAAATAGGCATAATTGATAGTAAAAAACTCTATCGCAACTGGGGCGAAGACTTCTGGCGTGTGCGAGACGAAGAAGCATAGGAAAAACACGCAGCTATGCGAAAGTGTAGCTGCCTTGTTTTATTTTTGCCAAAGATACCATACAAGAAGTCTATAACCTACGTGTAGCGGACAATGCCAACTATTTTGCAGGCGAAGATGCACTACTCAATACCAATTGTTTAGTAAAAAGGTTTGAAGATGCCAAATTTGCCAATTTATCTAAAAAGTTTGATGCACTTACAGATGCTGAAAAAATTAGGTTTTTAGAAGATTTTGGCGGCGTTGATGATGATTTATTAGATATATTGAACAATTCTAACAATAAAGCCTTTGATGCTTGGAAAAAGTTGTCGGAATTAACAGGTACAAAAGCATGGGTTTCAAAGAGTAAAGCACTATTCACTAAATTGCAAGATGCAACTGATGATAAAATACAAAAAGTGAAAGATTATTACAGTGGGCATCAATCAAAAGCAGACGTTACTACATATCCGAGTACATCAATCACAGGACAATATTATGATGAATTTGGACATCCTGATTTTACAAAAGATGTAAAAAAGATAAAAAGGAAAAATGGAACAGACGGAAGATCTGCTTATGAACCAACAGGAGGAATTACAGGTAATCGTGCCACAGATGCGAAAAATGCAAACGAATGGGCAGCAAGTCAATTTGAAGCGGATGAGTTTGAATTTACACTTAATAGTAATGAATGTCGCATTAAAGACCCAAGTTCACCTCATGCTAATCAAAATGGTTGGGTAACTTGTACATGGCATCATCATCAAGATGGCAAAACGATGATGGCAGTGCCAAAAGAAATACATGGAGCTTCTAATGCGTCGCACATAGGCGGAGTACAAGCAAAAAATGCTGGAATAATTGGCTTTTTTGAATCTCCACAATTTCCTAACTAAAAATTTTAAAAAATGGATTATTTAGATTATTTAGGCAGAGCCGTTAATAAGGCGGAAAGAAAAGAACAAGTAGAATTGCTTGAAATAGAGTTAGGTTTTTCTTTACCTCAAAGTTTGAAAACCTTTTACATTATGTACCAAGTAAATGATTATTTAAAATATGGAAAAGGCGACCATTTACAATTTAATTATGAAGTTTTTGATTACGAACGTAACTATCGTCGAAGAATGGTAGTTGAGTTATCTTGGTATAAAGACGTAGGTTATGACCCAAGTATGTTTTATGATTTTCAAGATATTAAAACAGTAATTTGTGATTTTTTCAATGATGATTATGAATTATATGAGAAAGATTTTATTGTAATTGGCGAAACAAGTTGGCGATTTCCAATTATGGTTGGAATAAATACAGAAAATAATGGAAAAATATTTGTTTTTAACAGGGACAATAATCACTTAGAGTTTATTTCAGACAATATTTTTGAGTATCTAATGGAAATAGAATTAGATTTCAGTAATAACTACGGATTACCCGAAGGCAAAACAATGGCTGATTTATATCGCAACTGGAACGAAGACTTCTGGCGCGTGCGCAAGGAACGAAGCATAGAAAAAATACACAGCTACACGAGCAAGGTGTAGCTGCCTTGTATTATCTTTGCCAAAGATACTACGGTAGAAGTTTTTAATCTACGAGTAGCTGACGACAACTATTTTGCAGGCGAAGATGCACTACTGAATACCAATTGTTTAGTAAAAAGGTTTGAAGATGCCAAATTTGCCAATTTATCTAAAAAGTTTGATGCGCTTTCAGATGCCGAAAAAATAAAGTTTTTAGAAGATTTTGGCGGGGCTGATGATGCGATTTTAGATGTTTTGTAAGGCGGAGCATTAAATTTTTGAAAAAAAAATCCAGAGTTAAAATTATCTGACCATTAAACCAAAGACATAGCGGTGTAAAGCACTTTTTCGGAAGACTTTATACCGCTACAAAAA
>JANMGN010000683.1:0-4209 GCA_031374645.1 Chitinophagales bacterium
CGTTCAGCGAATTGGAGCACCTTTTTGGCACACAACTCTCACAACGTATTGATTTAAAAGGAGTTATCATCACTGGTGCAGGCGAAAAAGCATTTGTTGCTGGTGCTGACATCAAAGAATTTGCAGAACTGACAACTGAAACAGGTGCTGCACTTTCCAAACGAGGTCAAGATATTTTTTTCCTAATTGAGCGTTTTCATCGCCCTGTTATTGCTGCAGTCAATGGTTTTGCATTGGGCGGCGGCTGCGAATTGGCATTGGCTTGTCATTTGAGAATTGCTGGCGAAAAAGCTCGTTTCGGTTTACCCGAATTAAATTTGGGCATCATTCCTGGCTACGGCGGCACGCAACGTTTGGCGCAATATATAGGAAAAACAAAAGCAATGGAATACCTCCTCACTTCTAATATGATAGATGCACAAGAAGCAAATCGTTTAGGTTTGGTAAATGCGGTCGTGGAGGCAGGTCAAGAAGTCGCAGCAGCCAAAGAAATGTTGTTAAAAATCGGCGAAAAAGCACCGATAGCCGTAGCGAAAGCAATAGAAGCAATCAATGCTTGTTTCGATGAAAAACAAAACGGCTACGAAGTAGAGTACAAATCATTTGGTGTGATTTGCGAAACCGAAGATTTTATAGAAGGTGCGCAAGCATTTGTAGAAAAAAGAAAAGCAATTTTTAAAGGAAAATAGTATCTAATGAATAATTAATAATTAAAATGAATAATTAAAAATGAATAATTAAAAATGAATAATTAAAAATGGTTTATCTGCGATTTTAGTGAGTAATTAATATTGAGTTGGTTATTTTTTGAAAACTAAAATATTGATAATCAAATATTTATACAATATTTAAAATACTATTTATTTAGAAATTTTTTTTACCAAAACCATATACATACCATAATTGTTAGGAAAAGACAGGTCAAAATATTTTGATAAATAAATAAAATTAAATAAAAAATACTGTATAATCAATTGATTACAAAGCATTTACACTCGTTTTTAGTTATTCATTTTTAATTATTAATTATTCATTAAAAATTAATTATTCATTTTTAATTATTAATTATTAATTAAAAATGCACAAACAATATATTAACGGCACTTGGTGCGATGCCTCAAACGGCAATACTTGGCAGGTTCAAAATCCTGCAACAGAAGAACATTTTGCAAGCGTAGCTTACGGAAATGGCGAAGATTGCAAAAATGCAATAGACGCAGCAAGCGCAGCATTTCCAGAATGGAGCAAAAAAAATCCTTATCAACGTGCAGAAATTTTGATGCGTGTGGCGGCTTTAATGAAAGAACGTGCCAAAGAATACGCCATTCTGACGACACAAGAAGCAGGAAAACCTCTCGTAGAAGCTCGTGGCGAATGGGTCGTGGCGGCTCAATTTTTTGAGTGGTACGCTGAAGAATGTAAGCGTACTTACGGTCATTCGATACCTGCAAACAGAAATAACAAGCGTCAGCAAGTGATTCTGCAGCCTATCGGAGTGGTCGGAATTATTACTGCGTGGAATTTTCCAGTTTGGAATGCTTGCAGAGTTTGGGCGGCAGCGTTGGCGGCAGGCTGCACTATCGTCTGCAAACCTTCGGAATATACGCCAATTACGGCAGTCCTTTTGATGCAATGTTTGGCAGATGCTGGCGTTCCGTCGGGTGCTGCGAACTTGGTTATGGGCGAGGCAGATAGTATTGGAAAAACAATGTTAAGTGACAATCGAGTGCGTAAAATGCACTTTGTAGGCAGCACACGAGTAGGTAAAATTTTATTGGCTGGTGCGGCTGAAACAAATACTAAACTTTCGCTCGAACTCGGTGGAAATGCGCCCGTTTTGATTTTTGATGATGTAGATATTGAAAAAGTAGCCGCATCGGCAGTAGCGACAAAATACCGCAATTGTGGTCAGGTATGTGTATCGCCTCAGCGTTTTTTGGTACATGAAAAACACTATGCTCGTTTTGTAGAATTGGTTAAAAATCAGGTAGAAAAATTTAAAATTGGCAACGGTCTGGAAGCCGAAACTACAATAGGGCCTTTGGTCAATGCTCGTCAGCGAGAAGGCGTACAAAACATTGTAAATGAGGCAGTTACGGCTGGTGCGACTTTGGTTTGTGGTGGAAATATTCCTTACGAAAAAGGCTTTTTTTATAGCCCTACGGTCTTGGCTGATGTGGAGCAAAACAATCCTGCTTTTCGCAAAGAAATATTTGGCCCCGTGATGGTTATTAGTTCATTTACAAGCCAAAAAGAAGCGATTGAAATGGCGAACGATACAGAATATGGCTTGGCGGCTTATGTTTTTACGAACGATTTGAATACGTCTATTCACGTTTCGGAAG
The DNA here is from genome assembly GCA_031374645.1 of Chitinophagales bacterium. Taxonomy (GTDB): domain Bacteria; phylum Bacteroidota; class Bacteroidia; order Chitinophagales; family Saprospiraceae; genus CANHEE01. Next base: position 2,346 of record JANMGN010000683.1, read on the forward strand.
CCTTAGAATTTGGTATGGTCGGCATCAACGAATGGACAATTCACAGCATCGAAACGCCTTTTGGTGGCTGGAAACAAAGTGGTTTGGGCTATGAATGTGGCACTGAAGGTATTATGGAATATTTGGAGAAAAAACTCATTTCGATAGGAGGAGTTTAAATAAGAAATGTAATTGTAAAGGAAAAAGCCACTAATTAGCAAAATAAAACACATTAAATCAAGAGCCGTAGGTTCGACCTTTTTGTAGTCTTGTGCGTAAGCGCATGGAATAAGAAAATTATGAAAAAAACAAATAGTGAAATCATAGATTTATTATCAAAAAGTATTGATAACCAGTCATTTATAAAAATGACTTTGAGTAAATATGTCGGTAGCGAAGCGGAGCTAAAAAATATCTATTTGCGCATGGTAGAAATTAAAAATGAGCGCAAAATATGTTTTTTATTTCGCTATAAAACAAGTGACGTTACACAAAATTTTGACATCAATATAGCGCTTGAAAAAATAGAAAATTTAATAGGAAATGATTTTTTAAACGCAGATATTTTTACCCAAAACGAAGATTTTTCTATTTTGTACAATAAAAAAAGAGAGGCAACTGTAATCCGTAAAAAGGCATCTTTGAAAGCACAAACGACTGATTTACAGCATAATAAAGATAAAAATCGAACTTTTTTGCCTTCGCAAAATACCTATTTGCAACAATTGGGCATCTCTAATGCAAGTGGAGAAATTCTGAAAGAAGGACAAAAAAAATACAAGCAAATAGACAAATACATTGAAATAATTGATGCTACTATTCGCCAAAATCCACTTTCCGAAACGCCTCATATCGTAGATATGGGCGCAGGAAAAGGCTACTTAACTTTCGCATTATACGATCATCTTAAATACAATTTGAAAAAAGAGGCGACCGTAACAGGCATAGAATTAAGAGAAAATTTGGTTGCTTTTTGCAACGATTTGGCTAAAAAATGCTCTTTTTCTGCACTAAATTTTATTGCACAAGACATTTTTGATTACAAACCTGCCAAAATAGATATGCTTATTGCCTTACACGCTTGCGACATTGCGACCGATGTTGCTATTGCAAAAGGCATACAATCCGAAGCTGAAATTATAGTGGTTGCACCGTGCTGCCACAAACAAATCAGAAAAGAAATGAATACGCAATCAGAAATGGCGGCGATTATGAAATTTGGGATTATGGAAGAGCGACAAGCCGAACTTTTGACAGACGGTATCCGTGCCTTGCTCATGGAAGCGCATGGGTATCAAGTCAAAGCATTAGAGTTTGTTTCCGTAGAACATACACCCAAAAACATGATGCTTATAGGTGTGAAAAAGAAAGCAAATGCAGATGCTTTTGCTAAAATACAAGCTATAAAAGCACAATTTGGAATAAAAGAGCATTATTTGGAAACGTTGCTTTCTGCTGAAAATTAGTGCGTACTCCTTGGATTTATTTTTCAGAAAAAAGACATCTCAAAATACCAAGTTGAGAGAAAAAAATTAAAAAAATAATTTTTTTCTTGCACTATTCAAAACAAAATACTATATTTTTATTAGCTTGGTTTTACTAAGTCTTAATTTTAATATTTTGCGTTTCGCATTGTAAGATACTGTCTGTTGGTCAGTGGAATAGTCGAAAAATTTCAAATCATTCAACATTCAGTAGCACAGCGAAACGCCTATGTTGTCTATTTACCTTATGTATATAGAAAAGCGTAGGCGTTCCTTTGCTATTGTTTGGGTTTTTCGACTAACCTCACTGACAGCAAATTACGGAATGACTGCGCTTTTTTTGTGCCTTTCCTATAAATACCTGCGATTCGTGTGGAATTCTCTATTTTTATCATCTAATG
>JANMGN010000720.1:0-14166 GCA_031374645.1 Chitinophagales bacterium
TTGGTTTTCCCAATTAAAAAATCACACTCCACCCTGCTTTGGTCTTTTTGACCTCCTCCGAAGGATTACTTTATACAAAGGACTAAATACAAGCAACAAGGCGGTATCTATTGCAAATATATCTCTTTTTTTCAAAAAGCAAACCGTTATATTTTTTAGGTATAGCAGTTTGTAGTACACAAGGCCATATTTTTACTTCGCCAAACGAGTAGGATTTGCTTTTAAAAAACCACTCCAACCATCTTTTTTAGAAAGTTTGCCAAGCGGCGAACTGCTTTGAAAATGATGACAAACAGCTGCCGCAAGCGCATCGGTAGCATCAAGCGTGTGTTCATCTAATTTTTTATGTAAAATAGTTTCCAACATCGAAGCGACTTGCTCTTTGGAAGATGCGCCTTTCCCAGTGACCGATTGTTTGATTTTTTTAGGCGAGTATTCGGTTACTTCTAATCCTGCGACCATTCCTGCCGCTATCGCTACGCCTTGCGCACGACCCAATTTGAGCATAGATTGTACATTTTTACCAAAAAAAGGAGCTTCGACCGCCATTTCCGTAGGTTTATGTTCTGTGATAACTTCTGTCAAGCGTTCAAAAATCTTTTTTAATTTGGGCGGTTGTTCGTCCAGATGTGCCATTGTCACTACTCCTATTTCGATAATCGAAATTTTTTGCCCTTCAATTTCTATCACAGCGTAACCCAAAAAATTAGTTCCAGGATCTACGCCAATATATCTTTTTTTTATTTTGCTCACTTTTAAAAAAACGTTTAACTTTGCCAAAAATAAAATTATGCTACGACAAATCATCTTCATCGCAGGTCTTACCTTTTTCCTTTCGGCTTGCTCATTGCACAAAGATACACTTTCTTTTAAAACTCAAACACCTTTGAGCGATACAGCACAATATAAAAGGGTTACAGAAGAAGAAATTGAAATCGAAAATGGTTTTGAAGAGCTCATTTCACTCGAACCCAATATCAAAATTGACATTAAATATGCCACTACGGATAATTTTGTAAAGGAAAAAATGTACAATTGTGGAAAATGTTTTTTGCGCCCCGAAGTAGCGGCTGCTATTGTAAAAGCGCATAAGCAACTGCAAAAAAAAGGATATGGCTTAAAAATGTTTGACTGTTATCGTCCACGTCCGTTTCAGCAAAAACTTTGGGACAAAGTACCCGACGATCGATATGTAACCAATCCGAAAAAAGGCTCAATGCACAATCGTGGTGCGGCAGTAGATTTGACCTTGGTGGATAAGAATGATAAGGAACTCGATATGGGTACACCTTTTGATTTTTTTGGCGAAAAAGCATATCAAACTTGTACAGATTTGCCTAAAAATGTCCTCGAAAATAGAAAATTACTCAATCAAACCTTAGAAAGCGTTGGTTTTAAAACCATCAGAACAGAATGGTGGCATTTTTCTTACACGAAAAAAAAGTACGCACTTTCTGAATGGATTTGGGGCTGTAAGTAAAAAAGTAGCTAAGATTTAAAAAATCTTAGCTACTTTTTTAAGCTACGCTTGAAAACTGTTTTAAAAAACGAACATCATTTTCAAAAAGTAAACGAATATCCCCGATTTCAAACAAGCGCAAAGCTTGTCTTTCTATGCCCATTCCAAACGCAAAACCAGTATATTTTTTAGAATCAATACCACAATTTTCTAACACTTGTGGGTCTACCATTCCGCAACCCAAAATCTCCATCCAACCAGTACCTTTCGTGAGGCGATAATTTTTCTCTGTTTCTGTACCGAGCCAAATATCCATTTCGGCACTTGGTTCTGTAAATGGAAAAAAAGAAGGACGAAGGCGAATATTCGTTGCACCAAACATTTCTTGTGCAAAATAAAGCAGAGTTTGTTTCAAATCTGCAAAAGAAACGTTTTCATCAATGTAAAGTCCTTCAATCTGATGAAATTGGCAGTGCGAACGAGAAGAAATCGTTTCATTTCTATACACACGACCAGGCGCAATAATGCGAATAGGCGGCGTTTGTTTTTCCATCACACGTGCCTGTACAGGCGAAGTATGCGTGCGCAAAAGATACTCAATATTTCCTGCCACATAAAAAGTGTCTTGCATATCTCTTGCAGGGTGGTCAGGAGGTGTATTCATTGCAGTAAAATTATACCAATCGCTCTCTACTTCTGGCCCTTCTACAACAGCAAAACCAATACGTTGAAAAATCTCCACAATACGATTCATTACAACACTAATGGGATGCAAACTGCCTGTTGGCAAAGGTTCTCCTGGCGCAAAAAGGTCTAAATCTGCTCCTTCATTGAGTTCAGCACCAGCTTCTATTTGCTCTTTTATACTTGCAAATTTCGCTTCAGCACTGTCCTTGAGCGTATTCATCACTTGCCCAAATTCTTTTTTGCGCTCGTTAGGTACGTTTTTTATTTCTCCAAAAAGAGGTTTTAAAATATTTTTTGTACCTAAATATTGAAGACGAAACGCCTCTAAATCTACTGCGTTTTGTGGATTTGCAGCATTTATTTCTGCCAAAATCCCGCTAAGTTGTTCAAAAATATCCATTTTTTATATTCTGTATCCTATATTTATTTTTTTCAAACATAAATCCTTACATTTGTGACCGCAAAGTTACGTTTTTATCCTCTTTAAAACCTAAAAACGTCACAATTATTATCAAATTTTCAAATCATAAAATTGGCTAATTCACAACTTTTCAACTTCACGACTATCAATAAACAAAAATGGATTACCTTTTTGTGTTGCCTTGCTATATTTTCTATTTTATTTTCAAAATTCCTACTTACACTAAGTATGATTTTGATTTTAGTTTCGAGCATATTTGATTTTTCATTTCAAAATAAATTTCTTTTTAAAATAAGTGTTTTTTTTAAAGAAAACTGGCAAAAAATTACGCAAAACAAGGCTTTTTTAGCCATAACACTTTTGTTTTTCAGTGTTGCAATAAGTTTTTTTTGGTCAGATGATACCGTTTATTGGAGTGAAAGATTGCGTATTCGTTTGCCATTTTTGGTCTTACCAATGGCTTTTGCGTGGCTACCCAAAATGGAGCGAAAAAATTATTTTTTTTGCTTTTACTTTTTGTTGCTCCTTTTAAGTATAATAACAATTGGCGTTTTGATAAATTATGCACTTGATTTTGCTCACATCAACGAAACGCTTTTGCACGGAAAAAATATTCCTGTCCCTATGAATCACATTCGTTTTAGCTTACTTTTGGCTTTTTCGATTATAAATGGAATAATTTTATACCACACTAATTTTTATTTTAAATATAAATGGGAGCAAAAACTGATACTTTTTTGTACCATTTTTCTTTTCATCGGCATACATATTTTGACTGTAAGAAGTGGTTTGGCGTGTTTGTATATTGCTATTGCTATATTGGGCTTGCGCTACATTATACTTAGCAAACGCTACATTTTATTAGGGGCTTTGTTTGGCTTTTTGTTTATGATACCTTGTTTTGCTTATTATTTCATTCCAAGTGTCCAAAACAAAGTAGATTATGGATTGTATGATTTAGAGCAATTTCGTGCTGGAAAAGGGTCAAATTATTCAGATTCGGAGCGTATTGGTTCTATCATGGCTGGATTAAAAGTTGGCAACGACAATCCCATTTTAGGCTGTGGTTATGGCGACCTAAATAAAGAGGTCAATATTGCTTACAGAGAAGTTTTTCCACAGGAAAAAGAACCCAAAATACCACATAATCAGTATGTTATGATTTATGCAGGTCTTGGAATTATTGGTCTTTGCTTATTTTTTTATACTATTTTTTACCCCATTTTTTATCAGAGAAATTACAAAGAAAGTATTTTTTTAGGATTAAATGTAATATTAATTTGCTCTTTTTTAACAGAAGCAACCTTAGAAACACAAGCAGGCGTTGCGCTATATTGTCTATTTTTATGTATGGGCATTAGCGTTGAAAAAACAGAAGATAAAGAATTATAGATTTTTGCTCATAAGCACTTAGATATTTTTTCAAAAACACCTTTTCAACATTTTTCCTCTTGCAACCTTTACACAACCTTTCCGTATAACAAAGGCGCAGTACAAAGTTGGTACACTTTTAGATGTTAAAATCCGCTAAGTCAAGGGCTTATAAAATTGTAAAAGTATTATTTTTTAAAATAAAGTACAGTTTTTGGGCTATTTCATTTGGTTTTTAGGTATAAAAGCTATTACCTTTGCATGAAATTTTGTAAAATGTATTTAAACACAAAATATATCTATACAAAATACTAATAATCAACACATTAAACATTATTAATTAGTATATTAAATTGGCAAAATACCAAAAACGATATGTTAATCACAAAAATTATTTTCTAACTACAAGTAAAATATACAAATGGCACTGATTGGAAAACTTCGTGAAAGAAGTGGTTTAGTATTAGGCTTAGTTGCGGTAGCCGTCGTTGGTTTCGTAGCTATGGACATGACACAGGGCGGACCTGGCGGAAACGCAAGTATTTTTGACAATCCAAACTTATTGGGTAAAGTCAATGGAACAAAAGTTAATCGCCAAGACTTTGAGCGCGCAAGAACAGTGCTTTATGGTAATAGCGGCGACATGGGTGCTTCCGCACAATTGTGGAATTTCTTTGTAGAAAAAGCACTTGTGGACAAAGAGGTAGAATGTCTTGGATTAGGTGTAAGCGGCGAAGAAATGGCTGAGTTACAATATGGTCCAGATCCAAAGCAACTTAGTCCGATTATCCAGCAACGTTTTGCTGACCAATCAACAGGACAAATCAATATGAACCTTTTGGGTCAGTACAAGCAGGCTATTGAAGATGGTCAGTTGGCAAAAATGAACCCTGAGCGTTATGCTTATTGGAAAGAGCAAGAAAAAGAGATTACAAAAGAGCGTTTGCAAGCAAAATTCAATGCAATGGTTTCAAAAGGTGGTTACACACCTTCTTGGATGGCACAAATGATGTATGCAGACCAAAATAATAAAGCAGACTTCTTAACTGTAAAAGTTCCTTTTGGAGTAATGAAAGATGAAGAAGTTCAGGTAACTGATGCTGACTACAAAGCATATATCGAAGACAACAAAGGTATGTTTTTACGTGTACGTGAAGGCAGAAAAATCGCTTACGGTGTATTCAATGTAATGGCAACTTCGGCTGATTCTCAAAAAGTGGCGGCACAGGTAGCGGCTCTTAAAGCAGAATTTAAAACAACTAAAAATGATACTATTTTTGTTGGTGGAAATGACGGCGGCTTAGATGGTTCTTATGTGAAAAAAGACAAAATGAGCAAACAAGCAGCGGATTCTTTGTTTTCAAAAGCAATTGGAACTGTTGTTGGTCCTTATTTAGATGGCGGTGCTTACCGTGTAGCTAAAATCTTAAACCGTAAAGTAATAGCAGATTCTGTAAGAGCTCGCCATATTTTATTCAAAGGTTTAGCTCCTAAAACAACTGATAGCCTTTTCGCAGCGTTGAAAGGTGGTAAAATAACTTGGGATTCTTTGAATAAGCAAAGTGCAGACGTTGTTTCGGCAAAAAAAGGTGGTGATTTAGGTTATTTCTCACAAGAAATGATGGTAAAAGAATTTAGCGATTTAGCTTTTTACAATGCTGAACAAGGTAAATATTATACTGTAAATACACAATTCGGAACACATATCCTACAAGTGACTGGTGTTAAAAACATCAAGAACGAGCAGGCTGTACAGATTGCTTACGTACAAGCTCCAGTAGAGCCAAGTCAAGCAACTCAAGACATCGCAAAAGACAAGGCTGTTGCAATGATTCAACAAAACAAAACGTTGGAATCATTAAAAGTAGCGTTGGAAAAAGAAGGTATCAATCTTGAAGTTTCTGCGCCATTAGAAGAAAATGATTACCAAATTGGTAATTTGGGCGGTACTCAAAGAACTCGTCAAATTGTAAAATGGGCAAACAAAGCGAAAGTTGGTCAAGTAGCACCAGAAGTATTTGATTTTTCAAATGAAGGTCAATACTATACAAATAAGTTTGTTGTAGCAGCTTTGAAAACAGTTATTCCTGCGGGTCTTCCGTCAGTGGCTGATGTAAAAGAAGAAATCGAAGGTAACGTGAAAGGTCGTAAAAAGGGAGAAGCTATCAAAGCAAAATTAGCTGGTAAAGACCTTGCTGGTGCTTTGGCAACGTTCCCTAATACAAAAATTGATACTATAAAGCAAGCAAGTTTTGCAGGACAATTCACGCCAGGTTTAGGTAATGAGCCAAGAGTATTAGGAACAGTATTCGCTACTGCTCCAAATGCAACTACTGAACCAATCATAGGTACAAATGGTGTTTTCTTAGCGCAAGTACAAAATAAAACAGACGCACAAGCTCCTGCTGATATGACGCAAATCCAAAAGCAGTTGATAAACGCAGTTCGTAGCCAGTTACGTGGTCGTTTGTTACCTACAATGAGAGATAAAGCAAGTATTACTGATTACCGTTCAAAAGGCGAGTAATTATTAAGAGTTTTACTCAGTAAGTCACCTAAAAAAACCTGTAAACCGTCAATGGTTTACAGGTTTTTTTTATGTAACTTATTGAGTAGTTAGACTAAAATTAGTGTTTTTTTCCATTAAGTATTCGAGCTAAATTACTCCTAACTATTTTCTTCAGTCGATTGCTCAAAAAGTGATAAAAAAATTCCTTATAGTCAGTTATTTTTAACTTTTTGAGCAACGACAAAATAGTTACAAGTAATTTTTAACGCTCACTTATTCTATAAATAATTTCCAATCGTAATCACTTCTGCAAAAATTCCTGCGGCAGTTACTTCTGCACCTGCACCTGGGCCTCTTACTACCAACGGACGCTCTTTGTAACGCTCTGTCGTGAAAACAATCATATTGTCACTTCCACTCAAAAGATAAAACGGATGGGCACTATCTACGGTTTCCAGACCAAGACTTGCTTTACCGTTTTCCAATTTTGCAGCAAAACGCAAGACTTTTCCTTCTTTTTCAGCATTAGCTCTCAGACGCTCAAAGTGGTCATCGTGTTTTTCTAAAACTTTGAAAAAATCTTCGACTGATTTCGCTTTTATACAAGCATCTGGCAAAATGTTTTCGACCGTAACTTGCTCATTTTCAATGGCGTAGCCAGCTTCACGTGCCAAAATCATGATTTTTCTTTTTACGTCTTTTCCACTCAAATCATCTCTTGGGTCAGGTTCTGTCAAACCCATTTCTTTGGCTTCTGCTACAATTTGACTAAACGTAGTTCCTGCCTTAAAATTATTAAAAATGTAAGCCAATGTTCCAGATAAAATACCTTCTATTTTCAAAATTCTGTCGCCACTATTTATCAAATCTCGAAGCGTAGAAATCACAGGCAGACCTGCACCAACGTTAGTTTCATACTTAAACTGAACATTTCTTTTAGAAGCAATTTGCTTCAAATTTTGATAACGACCATACGACGATGAGTTGGCAATTTTGTTAGGCGTAGAAATAGAAATACTTGCATCAAGTAAAACTTCGTATGTAGAAGCTACTTTTTCGCTGGCCGTATTATCTATAAAAATAGTATTGGAAAGGTTTAAACTACGCATTTTTTCTACAAAACCTTCTACATTTGATACTTCTTCTGCTTTTTCTAATTGGCTTTTCCAAACATCTAACTCAACACCTTCTGTATCAAAAAGCATTTTACGGCTATTTGCCAAACCAACTATTTTTATTTCCAAACCACGCTCATTTTTCAAGAAAATAGCTTGACGGCGTACTTGTTCTATCAACGTACTTCCTATCAAACCGGTTCCCATGATGAATAAATGCAACTGCTTTGTATCAGAAAGAAAAAACGCCTCGTGTAATGAATTTAATGCCTTATTCTCATCTGTTTTGGGTACGACCACCGAAATATTCAACTCCGAAGAGCCTTGTGCAATCGCATGGATATTAATACCGTTTTTACCTAACGCTTGGAACATTCGTCCTGCAATACCTGGTCTAAAACGCATATTTTCACCAATAATCGCTATAACAGAAAGGTCGTTTTCTTCTTTCGTAGTTTCTACCAGACCGTTTTTCATTTCAGCATCAAACTCCTCCGATACTACTTTTATAGCTCTTTTGGAATCACTCGGATTCACAGCAAACGAGATAGAATACTCTGATGAACCTTGCGTAATCAGTATGATATTGATACCTGATTTTCCCAAAGCACTAAACAGTCGTGCTGCAATACCAGGAACACCAAATAGTCCACCACCTTGCAATGTCAAAAGTGCAATACCGCTTATCGAAGAAATACCTGTAATAATACGTCCGTTCGGGTCGCCATGCTCACTAATTAACGTACCGATATACTCAGGATTAAACGTATTTTTGATGTATAAAGGTATTTTTTTAGCCAAAGCAGGCTGAATCGTAGGCGGGTAAATCACTTTTGCACCAAAATGCGACATTTCCATCGCTTCGCCATAAGACATAATTGGAACTGTAAAAGCCTTTTTTACACGTCTTGGGTCGGCTGTCAAAACACCATCTACATCTGTCCAAATTTCTATTACTTCAGCCTGTAAAGCTGCGCCAATAATCGAAACAGAATAATCAGAACCGCCACGACCAAGCGTAGTGGTCAAACCACCTTTTGCAGCTCCAATAAACCCTGTAACCACTTGAATAGTACCTTCATTTGCAGCATAATGTGCTTGGATTTTGGCATTTGTTTCTACAAAATCTACTTTTGCAGCACCAAAATTTTTATCCGTTTTTATAATCGTACGTGCATCGAGAAATGCTGAGGGCATTCCTCTTTGCTGCATCGCATGAGCAATGATGAGCGAAGAATTGCGCTCGCCAAAACTCACTACATAATCCATCGTACGTGGCGAGGCTTCTCTCAAAAGGAAAATACCTTGTAAGATGTCTTGTAAATCTTTGTGATTTTGCTGGATATTTTCACGAACTGCTATGCGATTTTTTTCATTTAAAAGAAAAAAAATTGCTTCTTCGTGCCGTTTTACAAGCGTATCGAAAGGTTTTTTGAAATCTTTATCGCCTTTTGCAGCGAGTGTCGCCATCTCGATAAGGCTATCCGTAATTTTTGTAAATGCTGAGAAAACGACAGAAAATTTGTCGCCACGTTTGTGGTAAGTTTCTAAAATATCAATTACGCCAGCGATGCGCTCGGGCGTTCCTACAGATGTGCCACCAAATTTTAATACTTTCATATAATGTGTTTAAAAGTCAAGATGTAAAAAAATATCTTAATAGTTGGCTAAAATAATCTCCACTTTTTCTCAGTCGATTTTTTTAATAATGTAAATAACTTCTTTGCTGTCAGTCATTTACACCATTAAAAAAACGCCAAAAGGTAACGACTATTTCTATACGCCTACTTGTTTTACGCTTTTTTGCAAAAATTAGTTGCAAGTAAAACTCTTTTAAACCTACTAAATTTGTTCCAAACTGTCTTTTTTTAGTAAAAAAAACAAAAAAATGACTATTTTTTGATGTAAATATAAAATTAGGCTTTTTTTCTCTTTTTCAAAACTCGCATTGCTCGCAAATACTGCTTTGTCAAAGCTCCTATTTTTACACGACTATCAGGGTCATCTGTCCATTTTACAGGCAATTCAAATATTTTCAGCCCTTTCCATTCTGCTATTGTGAGGAGTTCCGTGGAGAAAAACCAACCATCGTTTTGTGCGCCGCCTTCCATCAGTGAGCGTACGTGTTTGCGTTGCAGCCATTTAAAGCCGCACATTCCGTCAGAGAATTTTACACCCAAGTACGTTTTTAAAATAAAATTAAATATGCGAGAAATGATTTCACGTTTGTTTGTTCTGCCAATAACTTGTGATTTTGGATGTAAGCGTGTAGCGTACACTACATCTTGATTTTGATTTGCAATAGCATCGTATGCTTCTAAAAAATGCGATAAATCAGTCGCTAAATCCAAGTCCATATATCCTACAATATCCGCAGATGTCTGACTCCAGCTTGTTTTCAACGCTAAACCTACTCCTTTTCGAGGTACATTGATATAGGTAACGCCAACAAGCTCTTGCGAAAGCGTTTGTGTTATCACGAGTGTGTCGTCCGAAGAACCGTTATCAGCGATTACAATTCGCCATTGTCCTTGGGTCGGAAAATGCGTTTGTAAAAATTGATGTAAAACTCGGATTTGTTGATCGAGTGTCTTCTCTTCATTGAGAACAGGAATGGTAACGTCAAATGTCATACGGAGTATTTTTTAAAATAATGACAAAGATATTTTATTTATAAAAAAAACCGAAGTTTTCAAGAGTGAAAACTTCGGTTTTTTTAATTTTATCAGAAATAATAGATTATCTATCTTTTAATTCTTTGATACGAGCTTTTTTACCAACTAAGCCACGTAAGTAGTACAAGCGAGCTTGACGAACTTTACCACGTTTGTGTAAAATAATGCTATCGATAAAAGGAGAAGACATAGGGAAGATACGCTCAACACCTACACTGTTCGAAATTTTACGAACATTGAACATTTTATTCAAACCTTCGCCTGAAATGTAAAGTACATCACCTTTGTATGCTTGGATACGGGTTTTGTCCCCTTCTTTGATTTGGTAATTTACTGTAATGTTGTCACCAGCTTTGAATTTTGGAAATTCTGGCTTTTTCAACATTTGCTCTTGAACAAATTTTATAGCGTCCATTGTAAGATATGGTATTAGTTAGGCAAAGGTTATTTTTATTATTTTTGCCTGATTTAATAATTAAAAAGCGGTTGATTATCAGCACGTTACGTTAAAAACAAGACCTCGCTAAGGGTAGTTGGAAACGCTTTGGAAAACGGACTGACTTCTACATTTTCGTTACAGGCTGCAAAGATAGGTGTATTTTGTTGATAATCAAACTTTTAAGTATGGTTTTTTACTTTTTTTCTTAAAAAGCCTTTGCAAGATACAACTTCTGGAATAATATTAGCATCTTTACATTGCGTTATTTATCAAAATTATAAGCCTCGATATATGAAATCAAAATTTTTTACACTACTTTTTTTATTTTTTACATTATTTTTATTTGGGCAAAAATACATACAAGTAGAAACTCGACATCGCTATAAAGTAAAACGTTTTACTATTGGGCAGACGCTTACGTTTAAACTTAAAGGCAAAGATGAAGTGTGGCGAACGCAAGAAATTACCAATATTTTGCCTGAACAAAATATTATTTTGATGGATAATGAGATGGTTGAAGTAGAAAAAATTGCTTATTTTAGACGAAATCGCACTTTTTGTCAAGCCGCCGCAAAACAATTATACAAATTTGCAGGTGTTTGGTTGTTGTATAGTGCAGGTGATCACTTGGTTGCCAAAACGCCATTTATAAAAAAAGACCTTACTGTTCCTGCCGTATCTACTGGAATGGCTTTTGTTTTACAAAAGGTTTTTAAGTATAAATATACTCGTTTTGGCGAACGAAAAAGATTACGTTTACTTGATTTGAGTTTTAAATAAAATCAGATAGCACATCAAACAACGGCATTTTCTAAAAATTGTAGCGTCATAGCATCAGCATTAAATTCAGCTTCTATGCCGAGTGGTAGCGTACACATATCTTGTATGTGGCCAAAAGAAAAGCCATACAAAACAGGAATATTCAAGTTGCCCAAACGCTCTTTTAGAGTGTCTATCAAGGAAAGGGAATATTCTTCGTCTTTGGGCTGGCAATCTTCAAAAATACCCAATACAACTCCTTTTGCTTTTTCTAAATTAGAGGACTGCAAAAGTTGTGTTAGCATCCTATCTATACGATACGGCTTTTCTCCTACATCTTCTAAAAAAACAATTTTATCTGTAAAATCTACTTGATAAGGCGTACCCGACATCGTAGAAAGAAGACATAAATTACCGCCAGAAAGTTTGCCTCGCACTACACCTCCTTTGATCAGTACAGGCTGATAAGCCACATCTTTATTTTCTAAATTTGATTTTGAAAGTGGTATAAAATGCTGATTATCAGGCTCAAAAAGTGTTTTTGTCAGGTGTTCTAAATTATATTCTGTAAATGTTGTTGCTCCAACAGGGCCATGAAAACACATCAATCCTGTTTTTTGCTGCACCGCATGAAGCAATGCCGTAACATCACTGTACCCTATCAAAATTTTAGGATTTTTTTTAATCAAACAATAATCAATGTAGGGCAAAATCCGAGTACAACCATAACCGCCCCGAACGCACCATATTGCTTTCACTTCTTCATCAGCAAACATATCATGCAAATTTGCCAAACGCTGCGCATCTGTTCCTGCCAAATGTCCATTTCTCAAACGAATAGCATCCGTATATTTTACCTTAAAACCTTGATTTTCAAGATTTTTTATCGTTTTTAGAATTTTTTCTTCTGAGGCAGGGCTTGCAGGCGTAATCAAACCAATCGTATCTCCTTTTTGCAAACGCTGTGGTTTTATCAGTTTTGGATTTTTACTCATATCGTCTTCTTTGAAAGCAAAAGTAAAAGGTAGCGATGCTGCTAACGTCCCTATTGTTGTATTTTGTAAAAAATATTTTCTCGTCATAATATACTTAATTCTACCACGAATTGCGCTAATTTTCACTTTTTCAATTCATGTAAAGGTTGGTTAGTTTCTACAAAACGTTCTTTTTTGAGTTGCTGAAATATTGCTTTTAGCATATTGAGGTCAGAATAAAAAACGATAAGATATGCCGAACCTTGCTCACTGACAAATGAAAAATATTGTCCTACATCGGGTGTGCCGTTTACTGCTACAAATTTTTCTGCAATAGTAGCGTCTATTTTTTTCAAATACTCCCAGTTTTCTTTCAAATTTTCGTTAAAAAGCAACACTTTTGCAGATTTCGTAATCAAAAAATCTTTTTTTGTTTCATCATCTAAAAAAGGTGTAGAAAGTACACGAGAAGAAATTCGGAAATTTTCAGCAATTATCTTCATCGAAACATCATTCAAAGAATCTGGGAACGAACCCGAAATAAATACGTCGTTGAGCATGACGTTATAGTCATTGATAGACTGCGGGAAAGTAGTCGCAAAAATCTCAATCGCCTCATTTATAAAAGTGCTATCCATCGTTTTACCTGTTCGCAAATACGATTTTACCAAAGGAAAAAGAGCATGTCCGTAGCCATTTATAATGTCGTCATTGTACCAATCGGTCTGGTCGATTTTATTATTCAAAACCTCATAAGCCCAACCGTTGCCTATTGCTGTTGCCATCCCTTCGTCAAAATATTGGTATGCCAAAGATTTGTACTTCGACTTACTTTTATTCATTGTTTTTTCTATATAATGCTGATTATCAGCCGATTGTCCATCATACAAAATATGACACATTTCGTGCGTAACTACTGCCATTCGCTCTTTGTAATCGTCTTCACGGTCTGCTAAAAAAGCACAAATCAACGTATTCCCGTGCGGTGTTGCACTGCTCGAACCTTTTTGGGTTGGTATCGGATATAAGCAAACTTGGAAGGGAACGTTCTCAGCCCATTTTGTTCCATAAAAGTTAGACACTTGCGAAAAAATATTGCCCAAACGCTCTTGATAAGGTGCGTATTGTTTTACTTGCCTTTTTATTTTAGCATCATAATTGTCAAAAAGCGCATCGTGAAAAGGTTTTATTTTTTCTAAACAAGCCATAAAACGGATAAAATCGTCGTTGGGAAAAATACCTATAATACGGCTGGCAAAATCATTCAAATCTGTAGCGTTTACGGCAGCAATATTGATAAGGTCATAAGTGCTACGCTCTGAGTGCCGAGAGGTCGGATAATCGCCCCATTTATAGTTGTAATCAAGGTTAATAGTTTGAAAATCAGCAAGAATTTTATTAAATTCAACGTTTTCTAACCCTACTTTTTCTATCACTAATTTACGGTACGTAGGCGAGTAATGACTAACTTGAGCAGCGGCTTCCAAATACCTCAAAATGGATAAGGTTTGGCTGTATTTTGCTTCAAAACGAGGTAGTTTTTGGCTTTTTGCACAAAAAATATTTACACAAAAAAAGAGGAAAAGAGCGATTTTTTTCATCGTAAGAGTATTTTAAATAAATTCCATGCTTCTGTTCGTAAAACATTTAGTCCCATGGTGCTAAATACTACACCATCTTTTAGTTTTACGTCCACATGATATATTGGTATATTTTTTTGTTTGGCAGCTAAATATAAAAATTCAAAATCAAACAAT
>JANMGN010000723.1:0-2705 GCA_031374645.1 Chitinophagales bacterium
GCAGAGCCGCTTTTACTGTCTGGTTTGATATTCCAAACGGTATGAATTATCTTGATTTTAGGCGAATCTATGCTTTTTATAAGTGCCAAAGTTTCATCTTCTGAGTCGCCAACCGCAACTACAAACTCATCGCAAATAGGCAAAATAGAACTAATCGCTTCCACTACAGGAAAATCAAATTTTATAGCATTTTTTATAATGGTAAAACCCGTTACTTTCATTTTTTTATTTTTTCAAGTACAAAAGTACGATAAAAATAATAACACCACTATTTTATAGAAAAAGAAAATAATTTTAAACAAAATTTGGTAAAATTGAAAAATAATTTCATCTTTGCAAAATAAAATGTTTTAATAAAAAATGGATATTACGATAATAGTTGTTTTATTGATTGGTATTTTACTTGGAGCGATTGCTGCTTGGTTGGTAGCAAAAGCACAGTTTTCACAACAAAGCGGCATGGGCGCAAAAGAGCTTTCGGAACGTTATATTTCTAAAGAACTGCACGCTAAATTAGAAGATGATTTTTTTATATTAAAAGATGATATACAATATAAAGAGCAGGAAATCAGGACTTTAAATGGAGCTATTGCTACTGAAAAGCAAGCAAAACTAAATTTGGAAGAACGCCTTACAGCTCAAAAACAAGAAGTAGATACTTTGCAAAAACGCTTTCAAACTGAATTTGAAAACGTAGCAAGCAAAATTTTAGAGGACAAAAGCAATCGTTTTACACAGCAAAATCAAGCTAATCTGACGCAGCTTTTAGCTCCGCTTCAAGAAAAAATCAAGTCTTTTGAGGAAAGTGTAGAAAAAAAATATTTAGATGAAGGCAAAGAGCGTTTTAGCCTTCGCAAAGAAATAGAGCAATTGCAAGTTTTGAATCAACAGCTTAGTGCAGATGCTCAAAATCTCGTTTCGGCACTAAAAGGCGATAACAAAGCGCAAGGCAACTGGGGCGAATTTCAGTTAGAGATGCTTTTAGAAAAGGCTGGTTTGAATAAAAATATCCATTTTTCGACACAAACTGTATTGATAGATGAAGATGGAAATAAAAAACAACCTGATTTTATCATCAATTTACCTGAGCAAAAACACTTAGTTATAGATTCCAAAGTTTCATTGGTCGCCTACGAGCGTTTTTTCAACGAAAGTGATTTTGAACTCCAAAAAACGCATCTTAAAGCGCATGCAGACAGCCTTCGAGCGCACGTCAAAAATCTGAGTAGCAAGAATTATCAGCAGCTATATCAAATTAACTCGCCTGATTATCTGCTGCTTTTTGTGCCTATTGAACCAGCTTTTAATGCGGCGTTACAAGAAGATTCCACTATTTTTACAGACGCACTCGAAAAAAATATTGTCATCGTGACGACTTCTACCCTACTTGCTACGATGCGTACCGTTTCTTTTTTATGGAAACAAGAAAAACAAAAGCAAAATGTACTCGAAATAGCACGTCAAAGTGGTGCTTTATACGATAAATTTTGCGATTTTGTGGACGAATTGCGTAAAATCGGTTTACGGATAGATAGCGCAAAAGATGCCTACGACGAAGCGATGAACAAACTAAGCGATGGCAAACGTTTTGGCGATACACTTATAGGTAAGGCTGAAAAAATAAAAGACCTTGGTGCAAGAACAAGTAAAATGCTGCCAAAAGAATTTTTGCCGAGTGAGGAGTAATTTAACGTCATCGAGATTTTAAAACTTCGATGACGTTAGATTAACCAATATTCTACTTCGCTGCTGCAATAGCTACTTTTACTTGCTTTGCCATTGCTTCCACAGCTGTTTTTTGTTGCTCCAAATAAGCATTGATTTCAGCTTGTGACATCGTTCCAAAATCATTTTTAAAACCATCCATCCAAGCGTACATTGCTTTGTCTGCTTTTTCCAAGGCAGTTAGTTTTGCTAAAATCACAGCTTTTTTAACAGCATTTTTCTCAGCAGCTAACTTTTCTTTTAACCCAGATTGCAGTTTTTCGATTTCGTCCATCATCGGCATCACCTCGTCGTGTAAGACCATAATGTCTTCCATTGCTTTTTTAGCGACAGGATTTTCTTCGGGCGTACTTACCACTGTTGGAATTGCTGGTGTAGGCGTTTTTACTTCGCTTTTACAAGCAAAAATAAAGGCGAATAAAATAAAAAATAAAATATTTTTTTTCATAATTATATCATATATATGTATTAAAGCGTAAAAATAAAAAACAATTGACCAATTTCAAATAAATACACGAAATAATATTTAACACATATAAAAACAATGTTTTTTCGGCATACTAATTGAAATATACGAGATGCGTAAGTTTTGGTTAAAAACTGAAGATTTCAAGAAGCCCGTCAGAAGTGATGGGCTTTTTTTATACCTGTAAGTCACTGAAAAATAATACTTTATATATTACAAAAAATATCATTTTTGGCACGCTAATTGAACTATACATCATGCGTAAGTTTTGGTTAAAAATTGAAGATTTCAATGTAGCCCGTCAGAAGTGATGGGCTTTTTTTATGCCTATAATCTGCTATAAAATGTTAATTTATATATTACAAAAAATATCATTTTTGGCACGCTAATTGAATTATACATCGTGCGTAAGTTTTGGTTAAAAATTGAAGATTTCAATGTAGCCCGTCAGAAGTGATGGGCTTTTTTTATGCCTATAATCTGCTGTAAAATGTTATTTTATACATTACAAAAA
>JANMGN010000752.1:0-6961 GCA_031374645.1 Chitinophagales bacterium
TCATCGTTTTGAGTTTCTACGCCTTTTAAATCTAAACCGTTGATAATCTCAATACCTTTATTTTTAGCAATCGCTAACAAAGTTTTCATCATTGCGCCAGTATCTATCTGACCTTCTGAAACATTGTGAATAATATTTGTAATTCCCTGAAAACCAAATGATTGTATCTTTTTTTCATCTAAAATCTGATACGTTTTTTGCTGCTTTGTGATGCTAAAAACATTTTGATTAAAATAATCTAAATGCTCGCTACATTCCTCAAAAATAGTTTTTTCATTTGCTTTAAAAACTTCAAAACCACCGTATTCTTCATAGCGCAAAGCCTTATCACTAACCCGATTTCTCAACTTTTCCAGCCCCTTAAAACGTCTTTCTACAAGAGAAAAAACTTCATTTTCGCTACTATTTTCTAAGTCATCGAGTAATTCTGTGATGCTTCCGAAACAAGCAAAACCTGCATTGCGAGTGCTTGCGCCATACGGCAAAAAACCTCGTTCAACAACAACTACACGGAGATTTTTATCCAATTCTTTCAAGCGGATAGCTGCATTAAGACCTACAATTCCGCTACCAATAACGGCTATGTCAATGTCTTCAAAAAAACTCTTTTTTTCCCAATAACTTAACATTTATACTAAAAGGTGTTGTATGTTTTTCCAATCTTCTTCATTGTCTGTATCGGAAAGTGCTGGCAACAGAAAAACATTTTTACCTAAACTATTTATTTTTTCAAGTGTTTTAGGCAAAACTTCCTCTGTACTCCACTCGATATTTTCAAAAACAGAAGGCTCAAAATAATTCATACCTATCAGATAGTAGCCGCCGTCTTTGGCAGGCCCTATCACAAAATTGTTTTTTTCGAGCGCCTCAAAAGCATTTTCAAGTATTTCACTTGTCAATTCAGCACAATCACTACCTATTATAATCGCTTTTTTGTTTGTTTGTAATACTTTTTGAAAAGCATTTTTCATTCGCTCGCCAAGGTCATTGCCCTCTTGTACATTTTTTTGAAAAGCATCATTTGACCAATCGTCATCCAAAATCAACTCGTCGCTGTAAAATAAGGCTCGATTTACCTTTAAAGAAAGTGCTAACTTTTGTGTAAAATGAAGTAATTGCTTATAAATAGATAGTGCTTTTTCATCACCTACTGTCGCAGCCAATCTTGTTTTCACTTTACCCAATTTGGGATTTTTTATAAAAATAATTAATGTTTCCAATATTTTTAACAAATAATTAAAGGATTAAATTGAACGAATGGGAGCTATTTCTACGTTATGATTTTATACAAAATAAAATACACAAAAATGAAAAATCTTTTTTTTATAATAGCTATTTTTAGTTTTCATTTTATTTCGGCACAAGATAGTGAAAAAATAAAATATTCGCACGTTATTGTAGAATCCGATACGAGTTTCTCTGGTTTAATTCCAGATGTAGTCGTAAAAGGTGCGCCCATTTGGAAAACAACTGAGGACTATTACGCTTATTTGCGTTACAAACGCTATGCTGAAAAGGTATATCCGTACGCTGTACAAGCTGTAAAAGCCTATAAAGAAGTAAGAGACTCTACGAGTAAGTTAGGCTTTTTTGAGCGTCGTCGTTACGTAAAAGATAAGCAGCACGAACTAAAATCAAAGTTTGAAGATCCGCTTGTAAATCTTTCAAAAGGACAAGGTAAAGTGCTGATAAAAATGATTGAACGCAAACTTAATATGCCGATGTACGATGTTATCAGTGACACAAAAGGTTCATTTACAGCCGTTTATTGGAATATTTTGAGTAGTACAGGTGGTTATCGTCTTAAAAATGGCTACAAAGAAGGCCAAGATAAAATTCTTGATATAGTGATTGACGATTTTGAAATTCCTGACTAAATAAACTTTTAGGACAAAAAAAATCCGAATTTTTCATTACGAAAAGTTCGGATTTTTTTATATTATAAACACGTTGTAGAGTGATTATTTACCACCATCCAACTCGTCTTGCCATGCTTTCAACTCTGCCCATTTGCCATCTGCTGCCATTTGAGATTGTTGTCCCCAAGTAGTTGGATCGTGCATTTTATAACGTGAACCAGCCGCTTCTAAAATTTCTTTTACACGCTCGGTTGGTGCGTTTGCTAAATCTACGAAAGTCAAAATACCTGCATCATTCAATAATTGAGCGATTTTTGGTCCGATACCTTCGATTTTCTTCAAATCATCAGCACCAGCTGGAGCTGCTACTGTTACTACTTCTTCTGCTGCATCATCGAATGCTGCATCAAAATCTACATCAGCTATATCTGCAACACTTGGTGCTACCATAGTTGCTGCTGCCACTACTTCCTCAGCAACTACTGGTGCAGGTGCTGCTTTCGCTACTGGAGCTGCTTTTGCAGGTGCTGCCTTTGCCTTTGCTGGCGCAGGAGCTGCTACTTTTTTCTCTACTTTTGCCGCTACCTCTACTACTTCCGCAGCATCGTAAGGTAATACGTGAATAGAAACTTTATCATTTTTACCACGTGTAAATACTACTCTACCTTCAATAGAAGCATGCAGAGTATGATCTTTACCCATGTAAACATTTTGACCAGCATTGTAACGAGTACCACGCTGACGAACTAATATGTTGCCTGGAATTGCAACTTGACCACCGAATAATTTTACACCGAGACGTTTACTTCTACTATCCCGGCCATTCTGGGTACTACCTTCACCTTTTTTGTGTGCCATGACGACGTTTTTTTGAAAATTATTTCTAAATTTTTATTTAAAAATAATTAAAAATGAATGAAATTAGATTGTTTAAAACATAAACCCTTAGAGTTTATGCCGCGATAGCATCAATTTTGATTCTTGTAAATTGCTGACGGTGACCTTTTTTAATACGATAACCTTTACGGCGTTTCTTCTTAAATACGATTACTTTGTCGCCTTTTACGAGTTCTGATAATACGGTTGCCTTTACTACGGCACCTGATACAGTCGGCGTGCCAACACGGACATTGCCTCCGTTATCTACCAAAAGTACTTGGTCAAACGTTAAGCTACTGCCTTCTGTGGCTTCTAACCGGTGGACGAAGATGTTTTGACCTTCACTCACTTTGAATTGCTGACCGGCTATGGTTACGATTGCAAACATTGGATAATGATTTTGTTAATTAAAAATAAACTTTTGTTCGGTTTTGATACCCAAAGGCACAAAACGAGTGCAAAGATACAGCTATTTATCTGAATATCAAATAAATAGCTTTTTTATTTTAATGTTTTTTGCCAATACTGAAAAAAATTATTAGAAATATAAATAAATTTTTCTAATTTTTTGTACCAACGCAAAACGCCACATTTGTACAGTACAAATATGGCGTTTTTTATTTTTCAAAATATTTTATCTTGCAAAAGAGGTTGCTCTTTTTTCACGAATAACGGTTACTTTGATTTGACCAGGGTATTGCATTTCGTTTTGGATACGGTTTGCAATCATAAAGCTCAATTCGTCAGAGTGCGCATCGCTTACTTTTTCGGATTCTACAATTACACGCAACTCACGTCCAGCTTGCATTGCATACGCCTTAGAAACACCATCGTAGCTCAAAGCTATGTCTTCCAATTCGCCAATACGTTTCAAGTAGCTTTCTAAGATTTCACGTCTTGCACCAGGGCGTGCGCCAGAGATAGCATCACAAGCCTGTACGATTGGGGAAATAATATTGTTCATCTCGACCTCGTCGTGGTGCGCTCCTACTGCATTGATAATTACAGCGTGTTCGCCTGCTTTTTCACAAAGCTGCATACCCAAAAGAGCATGCGACAATTCTGTTTCTTCTTCTGCAACTTTTCCAATATCATGCAGTAAACCTGCACGTTTTGCCATCTTGATTTGTTTCACAGACATACCCAATTCGGCAGCCATAATAGCACACAATTCTGCAGTTTCGATAGAGTGCTTCAATAGGTTTTGACCGTAAGAAGAACGGAAACGCATACGACCTACGTAACGTACAAGTGTCGGATTTAGTCCATGAATATCCAAATCAATCACAGTACGCTCACCGATTTCCATGATTTGTTCTTCGAGCTGTTTACGTGTTTTTGCAACAACTTCCTCAATACGTGCTGGGTGAATACGACCGTCTGTTACTAATTTTTTGAGTGACAAACGTGCGATTTCACGGCGAATAGGGTCAAAAGACGAAATTACGATTGCTTCGGGCGTATCATCTACGATAAATTCTGCGCCTGTTGCTGCCTCAAGTGCACGAATATTACGACCTTCACGACCAATAATTTGACCTTTCATATCATCAGAATCAAGATTGAAAACAGATACTGTATTTTCAATTACAAATTCCGCTGACATACGCTGAATGGTTTGTATAACGATTTTTTTCGCTTCTTTGCTTGCTTCTAATTTCGCTGCATTGATACGATCTTTTACGATAATCATTGCATCGTTTTCAGCCTTATCTTTCACACTTTGTAAAAGTTGCTCTTTTGCTTCGGCTTCTGATAGCCTTGCAATACTCTCTAATTCTTTGATTTTTAGCTCTACCGCAGCTTCGAGTTCTTCTCTTTTTTTACTCACGATACCCAACTGACGGTCAAGGTTTTCCTTAGTAGAAGCTACTTCTTTTTCCAAGACTTCTATTTCTTGCTTTTTGGTAGTTACCAAATCAACCTGAGTTTGGAAAGCTGCTTGACGTTGTTTGAGTTCGTTTTCTTGATTTTTAACGTCTATTTCAAGGTCTTTCATCTGCAACATGTGTTGCGATTTTTCCTTTTCAAACATTGCCTGCCAATTTCCTTTTTCTCTATCCATATCAGATTTCATCTGATTGAAACGGTCTTTGGCTTCTTGGATTTTTTGCTGTTTTATTTGCTCATTTTTGCTTTCTGCTTTGGATAAAATGCTTTGAGATTTTACCTCTGCTTCGTCTATTTTGCGTTTAGAAGTGAGTATTGCCTCTTGTATAGTGAGGTCAGCTTTGCGGTTTGCTTCATCTACCTTTCCTTGTACACTTTGCTTTAGCCATGCTTGTACAGCAAAATATGCTGCAATTCCGCCGACTACTAAGCCTATGATTATTCCGATTCCTATTCCCATATTTTATTGTGATATTATTTTGATAGTTAGATATTTTATTTTAGTATATTGATATAAAAATTTGACGATTTTGGAGTTCACACTCAAAATACGTTTGATAAAATAAATAACAAAAAAAATAGGTAGCGTTTTAGATTTGAAGAATTTTATCTAAAAAAGCATCTAATTGCAAGATTTTTTCGGTAAGCTCAGTAGAAGTCGCATTGCTTTGAGGCGCAGCAACGGGTGTCGGTTCGGGAACAGAAACAATTTTTGGTATAGGAGCTTGCGGTTGTACAGATTGATTTTTTCTACCATCTATTGCATACGAAAGGAATGCCATAGATATGTAATCCTCTTTATCTTGACGAGGATAGGTTTTTTGCAAGGTATTTATTTTTTCATTAATATCATCTGCTACGTTTTTAACCATTTCGGTTTCTGAAGCATCTATTTTTAATGGGTACGCTTTTCCTGCAATTTTTATCTGTATGCCGACCAATTCTTGTTCCATAAGTAAGGAATAAATTCCTGCATGTTTGTTAAAAATACTTATTTTATTTATTAAAAAAATATTTTTTACAATTTTTTATTATTACGACAATTTTCTTTGAACTTGGAAAAAATATTTTTCCTGTTATTTTACTTTACAAACTATTAAGATTAAGCTAAAAAATTAGCTTATTTCTTTTTATCTAAATCTTTTTTCAGCTCTACAATTTCCATTTCCAGACCTCCTATGAGTTCGGTGTAATCGTTGAGCTGACCATCAAGTGAACGGACTTCTTCACGTAGTTCTTTGTTGAGTGCTTGACTTTTTTCGAGTTTTTGTGCCAATAGTGCTACTTTACTCTGTATGTTATCTAAAGTTATTGTTAAGTCCATTACTTAATAATGTGATATAAAGCGCAAATATACATATTTTTTTGAAAGATTATCCAAAATGGTACAACTTTTTTGATGCGATTTTTTGTTTCGTGAGTATTTGAACAAAAATTGTTGCTCACTATTTATTGATTATTGTAATTATGATTAAATAAATGGTAAAAATAATTAGTAACAATCAAGTGAAGATAGTTAAATAATTAAGTGAAAATGAAATAATTTTTTATAAAAAATTGATTGTCAATTGTTTATAACTATTAACTATTCATTTTTAATTATTAATTATCACTGATTATTCTCTCAAAAATGCTAGTTCGCCATCGTCGCCCATGCGTGCAATGACAGAAAGTATGCCGTCTTTTTTTTCTTCTCGACGAAAACGTACTACATAATCTACACCTTCCACAATATCAGAACTAATTGCGCCAAAATGCAGCGGAATTTCATTTGTGTCCAAATTGGCTGTAGTCGCTACGATTGGTTTTCCAAATTTTTTGATAATATTTTTACAAAAATCATCTTGTGCAGTTCTTATTGCCACTGTACTGTTAGCCCCTAAAACCTCTTGTGGCAAATTCTCAGCCAAATCATAAATAACCGTCAAAGGGCGTGTATGATATACCAAAAGCATATCTATTCGAGGCGGCACATGATCAACATAGTCGCCAACCATTTTCATATCTTCTGCCAAAAGCACTAAACCTTTGCCTATTTTACGTTGTTTCAAGGCAAGCACTTTTTGTACAGCGGCGGCATTAGTAGCGTCGCAACCTATTGCCCACACCGAATCGGTCGGATAGAGAATTAATCCTCCTTTTTCGAGCGTACTTATTATTTCTTCTACAAAATCGAAGTCAAACATAGAATAGTCAATTTTTTAATATATTTAGTCGAGAAAATTATTTTTGTCAATAAAAATAAATACTTTTACGTTATAAATAAGAAATTTGTTGCTTTTTTTCAGCATCAGCAAAAACTAACGCTATGAAATCTAAAATATTTTTACTTT
>JANMGN010000760.1:0-5814 GCA_031374645.1 Chitinophagales bacterium
AAGGGAAAAAATTTAATGTTTATTCGCTTGATATTGAAAATCAAAAGTTCTTAGGTGGAAGTTTGAATGACTTTGATGTATATTTGAATACTTCTTTAAAAACATTTTCTACACAAAATCATAGTTTGATTCATGAGCGAAAAATGTTTTTTCATAATTTTATTTTAGAGTGCGATGAAGATTTAACCCAAATCTCTCACAAAAGAGAAACTTGGAAAGTAGATATTACCTATGATAAAAATCTAAGTCTTACATTACAAAATAAATTTAGTCAATTCAAAGAAGTGAAATTGGCTAAGGTAATTAACAAAAGTGTTGATAATATGAATAAAGGACTGATAAAACCATCAATTCCAGAAGGAACACGAGATTTTGGACCAGAGCAGGTCATAAAAAGAAATTTTATTTTTGATACCATAAAAAAAGTGTTTGTCAAATACGGTTTTGCGCCTTTGGAAACACCTACGATGGAAAAACTCTCTACGCTTACAGGTCAGTATGGCGAGGAAGGTGACCGTTTGATTTTTAAAATATTGAACAATGGCGATTTTTTGGCAAAAGCTAACAAAGAAGCCTTGGAAGCTGGCAATTCTTCAAAACTGATTTCTTCTATTAGCGAGCGTGGTTTGCGCTATGATTTGACTGTGCCTTTTGCACGTTATGTTGTGATGAATCAGCACGCATTGGCGTTTCCTTTCAAGCGGTATCAAATACAACCTGTTTGGCGAGCGGATAGACCTCAACGTGGTCGCTACCGAGAATTTTACCAATGCGATGTGGACGTAATTGGCTCTAATTCAATACTTTACGAAGCGGAATTGGTGCAAGTTTACGATGAAGTTTTTGCAAATTTGAATGTAAATGTTGTTGTAAAAATCAATAACCGTAAAATTTTAGAAGGTATCGCAGAAGCGGCAGGTATCAAAGACAAGTTTATGGATATGACCGTGGCGATTGATAAATTGGATAAAATCGGTATGGAAGGTGTTGAAAAAGAACTAAGAGAGCGAGGTATAAATGATGTAGCAATTGAGAAAATAAAGACGATTTTGGCGGTTAAAGATTTAGATACTTTGGAAAATCTTTTTGCTGAAAGCGAAATTGGACTAAAAGGAATCGAAGAATTGAAAACCTTTCATCGCTTTTTTGACCTTTACGAAGCTAAAAATGAAATCCAATTTGACATTACGCTCGCTCGTGGTTTGAATTATTATACGGGTTGCATTTTTGAAGTGGTGGCAAAAGATGCCAAAATGGGAAGTATAGGCGGCGGCGGACGTTACGACGATTTGACAGGTGTTTTTGGCTTAAAAAATATGTCGGGCGTAGGTATTTCTTTTGGTGCAGAACGTATTTATGACATCATGGAGGAGTTAAATCTTTTTCCAAAAGAAAACTTAAATCAGGTCAAAATTTTAATCATGGCGCACGAAGATGATGCGCATCTATTTGGTTTTCAGTGTGTTACACAACTAAGAAAAGCAGGTATCAATGCAGATATTTATCCCGAACCTGCAAAATACAAGAAGCAAATAGAGTACGCCAGAAAACGAAATTTTGAATATGTAGGTATCATAGAAGCGGAAGATTTAGCTATTCAAAAAGTTAGATTAAGGAACATGAATACGAATGAGCAGCAGGTCTTGACGGTACAAGAAATGGCAGCTGTTCTGAAATAAAAATAACCTCCTGCATCTCCATAAGTATTCAGGCTAATTCAGCTTATGTTATTTTTTAAAGTCGATTGTTCAAAAAATAACAAATAACTTCCTTATAGTCAGCTATTTATCACTTCTTTCACAACGACAAAATAGCATAAACCAAGTTTTAACGCTACTTACGCAACAAAAGCTATTATAATAATGGAGGAGCATTTGACCTCAGCACAAGAAAATAAGATAAAATTATCCTTTGAAACACCTGACGGACGTGTAAAAATTTTTCAAGAAAGTGTGATCGACTTTTTGAAATCCTTAGCAAACGATAGCGTTGATGTAATCGTGACCGACCCTGCATATTCGGGAATGAATCAACATTTGCAATTAGGAAAAGGTAAAATCATTGGAAAATACAAAGATAAAGGCGACGGAGCGAAATGGTTTGATGAGTTTCACGATACAGAAGAGAATTATACCGCATTTTTATCAGAATGTTACAGAGTTTTGAAGCCTAACAGTCATATTTATATTATGTTTGATTCTTACTCGTTGCTATCGCTTGCACCAATGATGCGAACTATTTTTGAAGTAAAAAATATTGTGGTTTGGGATAAACAACATATTGGATTGGGGCATTATTTCAGACGACGACACGAGTTTGTTATTTTTGCAAGCAAAGGAAAACGACCTTTATATTCTAAAAGTATTCCAGATGTTTGGAGGATAAAAAGAGTTACAAGTCTTAAATATCCTACTCAAAAACCAACAGAAGTTTTCGAGATGATGTTGGCAGGAAGTGCATCAAAAGATTTTGTAGTTTGCGACCCATTTTTAGGAAGTGGCTCATCAGCTATTGCGAGTTTGAAAAATGGCTGTAAATTTATAGGTTGCGACATAGCTGCAGCTTCGATAGAAATAGTAGCCAAAAGGGTAGCCGCTTTTCTGGAAACTGGAGAGGATATTTTACAAGCAAAACCACTGATAGACGATGCGAACATTATCGAAATTTTGAAAAATAGCCAAGTAATTAAAAATGAATAATTAAAAATGAAAATGCCTCGTTCATGATTTTGGCGGAGTAGAACTATTTATATTATTACTTGAATTGCCATCTTTTATTTTTACTGAAATAAAAAAACCGTCCTGATTTTACATCAGAACGGCTTTTTTTTATACTTTTATCATCAGTAAAATATGCTCTATCTTCTTGACAATTAAATTATAATCAGC
Source organism: Chitinophagales bacterium (assembly GCA_031374645.1). GTDB lineage: Bacteria > Bacteroidota > Bacteroidia > Chitinophagales > Saprospiraceae > CANHEE01. The sequence goes on from JANMGN010000760.1 coordinate 2,889, forward strand.
ACATTAAAGTCTTCCCTTTCGGGGAAGATTTAGATGGGGTTTCTTAGTTTACCTTTACAAATTTCTCAGGACGGAAAGCCTTTTCTGTTTTTACCGTCAAGAAATAAGTACCAGGCGTATAACCAGATACATCTACTGAGATATTATCTCTTTGAGTAGCACCTACTCTGATAACCTCAATGATACGACCTGTCATATCCATGATACCAATTTGTACATCTTTTGCTGGCTGATTTAAGTTCAACGCAACATTTACGAAGTTACTTGCTGGATTTGGAGAAATAGCAACCTCATTAGCTCCCAAAGTAGCCAAATCTTTTGAACCTACTGGTACTATGAAACCATCTAAGTGCGCACGTAATATGATAGATTGGTTACCTGAAAATCCACCACTGAAATAGCTTGCAGATGTTTGGATAGCTGTACCTCCAACGTCTGTACGGCTACCACGAATAGGGAATCTAAATGCTGTAGTGTAAGCAGGAGCTACAGAATCCTTAGCTGTGCTGCCATCATATTTTACAGCAAAAAGGTATGTTTTACCCGCTTCCATAGCAATACCAGCCTTGTTATTGTCTGTTAATTTTACTGTAACCAAGGTATTAGCCCCTTCTGTTCCAGTAACAACATAATCTGTAACATCTCCTATAAGTGAACCAATTGTAGAAAGATCCGTTGTTGCTGCAGGAATATCTACGGCAACAGCATCACTAGCTTCATATACTTCTACTGAAAATGTACGATCTTTCATTGCGGTATAGTTTGCTAATCCGAAAGTAGCAAAAGTCGCTTTTGTATTTGCAAGTACATTATAAACACCAATGATGTTAGAAATCTTACCAGGTAGGAAGTTTGCCGCAGCAAATGCTTGACCTACACCAGTTTTATTTACAGTAGTACCATTGTCATTTGCAAAAGTAAAATCTCCAAGACTAAACTCCGTTTTGAAAGTATCCAGAGGAGTAAATGTTGTTGTAAATGTCAAGTTGTACTTGCCTTTTACAGCTGGGTAAAAAGAACCTACTGGCAAAATATTCACAAAACCTACTGCTGTAGGAGGAACATCTTCTGTCGAAGTTAATTTTGTAATCTTTCCTGCAGGGTCTGTAATAGTTACGTTCATTGCTACCTTTTTTACAGTATCTGGACTTGCATTTCTAACAACAAAACGAGGATATACAGTATCTCTTTGTGCAAAAGGAATTTGAATAGCATCAGCAGCCACTACTTCTGAAACACTACGGCTTGGTAATACCATACAAAGTGTTACTTTTGTTCCTTTTGCAAGTTCAGCAACCAATTTATTGCCATCTTCAAAAGAAATCATAGCACAAGGAATAGTAACATCAGCACCATTTGTACCTGCTGCCATAACTCCTGTACCTGCGCCTGCGTTTGCTGCGCTATTCATAATAATACAAGCGATTGCGCCAGCTTTTTGTGCATTGAAACATTTCAAACTGAAATTACAAGTTCCACGTCTGATTAAAGCGATTTTACCTTTTACATCGCTTACGATAGTATCGCAACCAATTTCTTTTGAAGTAAGACCGTTTCCTACAACAGCATCTCCACAAGTAGGAACATCCAACTCTAATTTACCACCAAAATTTGCAGAAGAACAACCGAACTGCGCACCAAGACTTGTAGGCGAAGATATTGTAACCTTCATGCCATCATTAACTTGGGCAAAAAGTGAACACACAAAAAAGGTAGTCGCCACTAAAAGTGTAAATAATTTTTTCATAATTAACCGAAAATTTAATAATTAAATAATAATACTTATTTTTTGAAAAACAAAGGTAATAATTTTTAAATATATAATGATAGATAAAGTATTAATTTTTTTTGCAAAAGTAATATTTCTATCTAAAAGATAAAATATCACTTTTTTAGAAAAAAATACATAAAACAATTTATGTATTTATATATGTGTAATATATTGACTGTCAATATTAATTGGGTTTTAAACATTTATTGGGTTTGGATATTTGCAATTGAGTAGTATTTTCAAAATAAAATAAATATTTTTTATTTATATAAAGTATTATTTATATAGATAAAAATTCATATATTTGCACTTAATATTTTATTACTTACACATAATTTACTTTTTACATGAAACTAAAAACCGTACTTATTACTTTCCTTTCCCTGGCAAGTATTTTCTCACTTCAAGCCCAAAATTACGTAGTTCAAGTAGCCGCATTTATCTCACCTGTCGAAGAAAGCTATTTTAATGGCATCGACAATGTATCGTACATGGCAGATAAAAACGATATTCATCGTTACTACATCATGGGATTTTCCACTTTAAATGATGCAAAAGTAGAAGCTGCTAAACTAAAAAGAAGAGGTTTTAGACCTGTCATTATCGACTCGGATGAGATAAATCGTATGTGCAAACTTTCTTGCGATACCACTTCTAATGCACCTATTCCTATCGAAGAAATCAAAGCCATTAAATGGGTATTTTTTGATTTTGATAAAGCCGATTTGCGTTCAGATGCTTACATAGAACTTAGAAAACTGGTACGTGTAATGTCCGAAAACCCTAAGTTCACAGTAGAGTTGAGTTCGCATACTGATGCAAAAGGTTCTCCTGAGTACAATATGGCACTTTCTGAGCGTCGTGCAAATATTGCAAAAAATTATTTGATGAGCACGAACTATGTTTCTGCAGACCGTGTCAAAACAACTCCTTACGGGGAATCAATTCCTATTGCTAAAAATGCTTTGGCAAACGGAAAAGATACAGAACTCGGACGACAGTTTAATCGTCGGGTGGAAATCAAAATTTTTGACGAAAATGCGAAACAATTAAACTTAACAGAAATACCTGTTATCCCTACTCAGCTGAAAGATACATCAAAAGTATTTACTTTGACCTCTCTGAGTAAATAACAAATAACAATTTTTACAAAAA
>JANMGN010000772.1:0-7264 GCA_031374645.1 Chitinophagales bacterium
AACTCTCTTTTGTATCGTATTATCATGATTGTGTGTTTTTTTTTTCTATAAACCCAATATGATCTTCATTTGGAGAAGTAAAAATAGAGTCACTATTAGTATTTGATAGATAAGCATTGTATGTTATTCCGTCCAATCTAATGTCGAAATGTAAAAATTGTTCTTCAATATTTTTTTTATCAATTACAATTCTCTGATTTTGTGACCAGCAATTAATACTCATTAAAAAAAAAGATATTTTTATAATTATTTTGTAAAACATAATAAAAGATTAAAACTAAGAGAGCTTAACGAAGTAGTAAACTCTCTTGGTCATTTTAAACAAAATCAGTTATCATTCGTGAGGTGTTCTGCCATCTGCTACATCGCAATGATCGTTACCTCCTTTATCACCCCTAAAATCACGATAAGTACTGCCATTACTGTGAGAACCGCTACCAGTTTGTATATAGGTATTCCCACCGCCAATAATTTGGTTTAATTGTTTTGCATCACCAATTTTATTGATGTCAAAAGCTGATAAAATTAACTTTTTCATAATAAAAATTTTTTAAAACTAAAAAAATCTCCTCACTTCTGAATCGCTCAAGACATAAAAGCCTTGTGCAAGCGCAGGAGTTTTGTGCTTGGAGCTGCCGTTGATTTTTGTTCACACACCGTACGCTTGTGTTACGCTACCGCTTGCTCGCTTCCTTTACACATTACAAAGATGCGGCGGCTCACTGCAAAAATTTTGCAGTAGCTCTAAAAAGTTTACTTTTTTTTCTCCTCCCATGATTTTTTCGGGATTTTGTTCGGAGCAAAGCACAAATTTGAATAAAAATCTGCCGTCGTAATAATAAGAATTACGGTGCTGGCAGTACTTGATATCAGCACCAAGATTGCGCATCACTTCCATAAAGTTGTACACGCTTCGCTCTGACACTTCTAATTTTTCAGCCAAATCTTTTGGCGAGCCAGTCGCTTTGAGCCGAATGAGTTGGTCCAAGCGTTCTAATAAGTGGATTTGTTCTAAGAATTTCATAGTTTTTTGCCCCAGCCTTCCCTAAATCCATTCCAAAAGAAGGGACTTTTCGATTCATAGTGGACTTTTTGTTTTAGTGTTATACGATAGAGTTTTACTTTTATTTCACTGAAAATACTGTTCGCTGTTATCTGTTCGTTGCTCGCTGACTACTGCCCCAATTCTAATTGATTTTTTACCAAATTAAAATAAGCGCCACGCTTTAGAACAAGTGTTTTGTGGTCGCCAATTTCTACGATTTCGCCATGCTCCATTACTACAATTTGGTCAGCATTTTTGACGGTACTTAAACGATGCGCTACGATAATAACCGTTTTATTTTGAAAAAATTGTTGCAGATTTTCTGTAATCACACGCTCGTTGTTGGCATCAAGGGCATTTGTGGCTTCATCTAAAAATAAATAATCAGGATTTTTATACACCGCCCTTGCGATAAGTAAACGCTGCCGTTGCCCTTGACTAATGCCGTTGCCTCTTGCACCAATCATAGTGTTATAAGTCAGTGGCATAGCTTCTATAAATTCCTGAATGTGAGCAGTTTGTACTGCTTTTAACAATTTCTGTTTGTCAATTGTTTCGTCAGATTCTGCAATGTTATTGGCAATCGTATCTGAAAAAATAAAACCTTCTTGCATCACAACACCGCAGTTTTTGCGCCAAAGCGAAGGTGTCAGTTGTTGCAAAGTGACATTGCCTACTTTCACATTTCCTTTCGTAGGAGCGTAAAAACCCAACAATAATTTTACTAAAGTGGTTTTTCCGCTGCCACTTGTGCCTACAATAGCGGTTACTTTTCCTTGTGGAATGGTCAAATTGATGTTTTTCAATACCTCAACAGCCAAAGCATTGTAGCGAAAAGAGAGATTTTCCATGTGCAAATCACTTTTAGTATTCGCTTCCAATGCCATATTTGGCATCATATTGTGATAACTAATTGGCAGTGTCCTACCTTGGTATTGCGCATCTTCGTCACTTTGATATTGAATTTCGCTCATGCGTTCCAAACTTATTTTGGCATCTTGTGCAGAGCGAATAAATGCAATCAACTGTTGTAAAGGCGCATTGAGTTGTCCGACGATGTACTGTGTTGCCAACATTTGTCCGAGTGACATCTGTCCATCTATGACAGCTTTGGCAGCAAAAAAGGAAATAAAAATATCTTTACTTTGATTGATAAAGCCTGCGCCAGCATCTTGCCACTGTCCGAGTCGCAAAGATTTCTGACTGGTACGAAAAAGTTTAGATTGAATCCCTGCCCAAAGCCAGCGGCGTTTGCGTTCTGAGCCTTGTAGTTTTATCTCTTGCATACCTTGGATGAGTTCTACCAATGCGTTGCTGTTGTCGCTCATTTGTTGAAAGCGGACATAATCTATTTCTTTCCTTTTTTTCAAAAACAAAACAATCCACAAGACATACAACGTAGCGGAAAGTAAAAAGACACTAAAAATAGAAACGTTATAAACAAAAAGAACGATACTGAAAATCACAAAATTAACAATTGAAAACAAGACACTCAAAGTAGAACTCGTCAAAAAACTTTCAATACGAGATTGGTCGCCAATACGCTGCATCAGATCTCCAACCATTTTTGTGTCAAAAAAACCAATAGGCAAACGCATGAGCTTTGCTAAAAAGTCAGAAACCAAAGCAACATTTACACGAGTTCCTATAAACAAAGTAATGCGACTTTGAATAAAATTGACAGTTATTTGGCTTATAAACAGCACCAACTGCGCTATCAAAATAATATAAACAAAGCCTATATTTTTGTTATCAATGCCAATATCTACCAAGCTTTGTGTCAAAAATGGAAAAATCAACTGGAAGACACTGCCTAATATTAAACCGAAAACAACTTGAATTAATAGGCGTTTATAAGGTCGCAAGTACTGAAAAAGATAAGTAAAATTTGTAGCGTTCAGGGTAACATCATCGTGTTCTTTGTAAAACTCGGGCGTGGTTTCTAATAAAATTAGTACGCCCATGTTTGCATCGCTGAACCAAGAAGCCTCAAAGTCTTTTCTTTTGAGCTTGATTTTCGCATCGGCAGGGTCAGCTATCCAAACAAAATCTTCGTTTGCTCTATAAATGATTACAAAGTGATTTTGATTCCAATGCGCCACACAAGGCATTGGTGCTTCGAGTAGTGAAGCACTTTCATCGGGCGTATCAAAAGGAACTTTGACCGCCATTGTACGAAAGCCTATTGCTTCAGCACCAGTACAAATACCAAGTGCCGAAACACCTTCTTTGCTGATGTGGCAGCGTTCTCGAAGGTAAGGCAGAGGAAGATTTTTACCAAAATATTTGGCAATCATCATAAGACACGTTAGACCGCAATCTATCGCATCTCGTTGTTTAAAGTGAGGAAAAGAGCGTAGCATAAGCTGAGTTTCATAGTAAATACTGAATTTTTTGACTATTTGAAAGCAGCTAAAACGAAAAAGCGCAAGCTGTTCCCAAGTTGAGTACCGAAATTCGACCAAGAACTACGAAAACAAAGGAACGCTCACGCTTCATCTATATATATGAATAGTATAGACAGAAACATAAGCGTATCGCATTGTATCACGGCTCTCCTCTTGGTCTTGGTACTCCCGTAATATCTTATAAGCGAAAACGCAAAGATTTATTTTATTTTTGTGATTACCTTAAAATCACAGTACAATAATAATCTCTCTTTTTGACAATTACAAATATTTTCAAAAATTGTTATTTTGAAAATTATTAGCTGACGGAAGTACCCAATAATAATATGTACTTTTTTGATTGTAAACCTAATTTTTCAGTGCATTCAGCTATATTATTAATTCCATTATTAAGAGCGTATTTAAAAATATTATTTTTGAAAAGAAGCAATACGATTAGTAATGATTTGAATGACAAATTGTAGTAATCAGTAACTGACCTTTACCGCCATATTCTTTTGTTGTATCAATTAAAATAGCTATAATTAATATTTTAATGTCTATTTTTTCTATAAGACAGGTATTTATTTGGTCAAAATAGCTAACTTTGTCCATGTATAAAATAATAATCAATTCTTTCTTGGCTTTTCTGATGTTAAAAACGATGGTAGCATTGCAGGCTATCATACTTGATTTTTTAAAGTAGAAATTATTGTACAACGGCTTCCTTTTGAAAAAATGTCGCTTATTTTAACCCAATTACTTACGCCTCAGACTTTAAATTAATTTTTACACCTAATTTTAATATTTATGCTCAAAATACCATTAAGTTTCGTACTACTAATTTGTACACTTTTTGCTTCTGCTCAAAAAGGGCAATCAAAAATAGAAGCCATTTTATTTGAAAAAGGACTACACCAAAAGCAGGTTGAATGTTTAGTTATTTTGCATGAGCAAGCAGATATTTCTGCTGCTGCTCGCTTAGAAACAAAAGACGAAAAAGCAGAATTTGTTTTTTCTACGCTCAAAAAACACGCTCAAAAAACACAACTGCGTTTAGTTGATTTTTTTAAAAAAGAAAAAATAGAATATCGTAAGTTCTTGATAGTCAATGCTTTTCAAGTAAAAATAAATATCGAAAATTTGCGAAAACTTGCCGATATGCCAGAAGTAGCAGCCATTGCCGATAACCCTTGGGTACATTTTCAAGAGCCTGTTTCAGCTCCGTCAGCTTCTGATGAAGGCGCACGTACAACAGTTTGGGGTATCCAAAAAATAAAAGCAGACAGTGTTTGGCTACAAGGAAACAAAGGACAAGCTGCGGTAATCGGAGGCCAAGATACTGGCTATCAGTGGGATCATCCTGCGCTTAAAAAATCCTATCGAGGCACAATTGATAGCACAAAAGCTGACCACAATTACAATTGGCACGACGCTATCCACGACAAAAGCCCTTTGAGCAAAGATTCGCTAAATCCTTGTGGATTTAACATCAAAGCTCCTTGCGACGATCAGCAACACGGTACGCATACGATGGGAACAATGGTTGGTGATGACGGTTTGGGCAATCAAATTGGTGTTGCACCAGAAGCTCGTTGGATTGCGTGTAGGAATATGGAACGTGGCAACGGAAGCCCAGCAACTTATATCGAAGGTTTTGAGTGGTTTTTAGCTCCGACAGATAGCGAAGGGAAAAATCCAAATCCTAAAAAAGCACCTCACGTTATCAATAATTCTTGGTATTGCTCGCCTGAGGAAGGCTGTAACTCTACTGCAGTAAGTGCAATTATGGAAATTGCAGTCAAAAATTTGAAAGCATCTGGTATTGTTGTGGTCATTTCAGCTGGCAATTCTGGTCCAAACTGTGGAACTGTTCCCGAAGCAGCTTCGAGTTTTGAAAGTGCTTTGACCGTAGGCGCAACCAATATTGATGACAATATTGGTAGTTTTAGCTCACGAGGACCTAAAATCTTTGGCAGTTGGAAAACCAATTACATAAAACCAAATGTCAGTGCGCCAGGTTTGGATATTCGCTCTTGTGTTCCTGGCAACCAATTTGCAAACGGTTGGAATGGTACGAGTATGGCTGGCCCACATGTCGCAGGAGTAGTCGCATTGATAATTACAGCTAATCCCAAATTGGCTGGAAAAGTAGAAACTATCGAAGATATTATAGAAACTACTGCTACAAAATTATTTACTACGGATACTTGCGGAGGTTTACAGCCTAACGTAACGCCTAATTTTACATTTGGTTTTGGACGAATAGATGCTTTTGCGGCAGTAAAAAAAGCAAAAAATTTCGTAACAAACACAAACGAAATAGTGGATAATACTTTGTTTAACGTTTATCCAAATCCTGCCAATGAAATATTAAATATTACGTCAAAAAACAACCAAGGCGATATTGAAATTACAGTTTATGATGCTTTGGGAAAAAAGGTTTTATTTCAAAATGGAAAAAATAAAAGTAGTATTCAATTGAATACCAGTAGTTTACAAATTGGTTCTTATTTTTATGAAATAAAGAAGGAACAAAATTTTAGTAGAGGAAAATTTATAAAACTCTAACAAAATATAAAAGTTATGAGCGTTTAGTTTTAGAAAATAAGTTATAAAAAATTGCTAATCAGCGTCTTATAATCTAAAAACATTTAGAACATATTTATTTTGTATTTGGCTATTATTCTAAAAAGCAGTATCTATGCACCAAAATTATCTTTCAATAAAATTTTCTTAAGTAAAAACACTCAAAATGAAAAAAATCTTATTCGTCTTATTTCTTACAACGATTACAAAAACCGCTTTTGCTCAATTTTGGATGGAAGCAGGTCTCAAAGGTGCTACGGGCGTAACGCTTCTGTACAATAAAAATGTCTTTGATGATGGTAGCGCATCTTACAAAATGAAATCTGACTTTGCAGTAGGCCCACGTATTTCTTTCAACTTCGGAGACAATCATGGCGTATTACTCGAAGGTCTTTTTTCGCAAGCAAAAGCCTATTATGCTGGCGAGATTACCAATGGAACAAATGTTTCTGTACAGGCTTTAAATTACAAATGGCAAAACATCGAAAGTTATCTGATGTACCGTTATTACTATGAACGTTCGTTTATCGAAATTGGGCCTAAAATGTCTTTTTTAAATAAAATGGAAGAAGGATTAACAGGTGCAAGAGATGTAAAAGCTAACTTTACAAGCCAAAACTTAGGTGCAGCTTTTGGTTTTGGAGGTTTTTTGGCAGGAAATGAAAATATGTCATTGGGGCTAAATTTTAGAGTAGATTATCAGTTTTCAGATTTTGTGAATGTTACTGGCAAAGCCAATAATTATCCACTAACTTTGCGTACTTATAATAGTTACTCAAAAACCAATCCTATCATTGCAAGAGTTGGTCTTGATTTATCATTTGGATTAGGAGGTGTAGCAAAAGCACAATGTGGAAGACGTGTATTTTTCTTTGGTGGCGGACGATAAAATATTTTTATTTTTCAAAAATATAAAAAATGCTTAGTGGTTTAAAATTACTAAGCATTTTTGCATTTTATAATCCAAATTTATACGATTTTTATTTAAAAATTAAATTTTAAAAATATATTATCATTTTTAGTATAATAAAAAACGATGTACAAAACATTATTTGTAGTTTTGGCACTTAAAACCTATTATAACACATCTATTTTATGAAAAGCCTATTATTATCCCTACTATTATTGTGTAACATTACTCTTTTTGCACAAACACAACTTTGGAAACAAACAGAAGAAAGTCGTATTCCGAATGTATCTAAACTGGAACGTCAAATTATTCCACAGCGTTATGCAGTGGTGC
>JANMGN010000787.1:0-3315 GCA_031374645.1 Chitinophagales bacterium
TTTCGTTTTTGTAAAAGGAATAACGATTTTATCTATACTAAATATAAGTTATCAATATATTTTTTATCTTTGCAACTGAAATTGTACTTAATTAGGCGTATAGAAATAATCGATAATTTTTTTGTCGATTTAAAAATAACATAAGTAACTGACCATAGGGAAGTTACGTTCTTATTTTTAAAATGACTTACTTTTAAAAAAATTATGGTTATTTTAGCCCAACTACTTACATAATATTATATTTTGTTTATTTTATAAAAATTGATAATGAAGAATTTAGTTTATTTTTTAGGAGTTTTATTTATTTTTTCAGCGTGTAAAAAAGATGCGCACCTTGTAAGTGGAAAAATAGTTGGTGCAGCCAATCAGACTGTTAATCTTGACCAATTGTATTTTAATGGTTCTGCAAATCCGATGGGGTCAGTTACGGCTGATGCAGAAGGTACGTTTAAAATAGAGCAAAAAGAGGCTTTTCCAGAAGGACTTTACCGTTTGAAAGTAGGTCAAAAAGCCTTATTAATGATTATTGATAAAAATGATGGTGCTATAAATGTTGAAGCAGATTTAGCAACTTTAAATACTTTTGATGTAAAAATTGCAGGTTCGTCCTCAAGTGGTGTTTATGTGAATTTTATGAAAGAAAGTATCAAAACGCCAAAACCTGCGGATGAAATCGCAAAAATGGTCAATGATGCAAAAAGCCCGTTGTTGGCAGCGATGTTGTCGTTTCCGATGTTTGGTGCGCCTGACAGCACTCGTTTGGCACTGATGAAAACAGTAAAAATACGCTTAGATAAAGAGATGGCTGGCACGACTTATCCTGCTCAGTATCAGACTATTGTGCAACAAATTGAGAATATGTCGAAAGGGCCAACAGAGGAAAGTGGTATCGCAGTAGGTACGCTTGCTCCCGATATTGAACTTCCTGACCCGGCTGGGAAAATGAGAAAATTATCTGATTTGAAAGGTAAAGTAGTGCTTTTGGATTTTTGGGCGAGCTGGTGCGGCCCTTGTCGCCGTGAAAACCCAAATGTGGTGGCTGCTTATAAAAAATACAGTGCAAAAGGTTTTGAGGTTTTTAGCGTATCTCTTGATGGTGTTGGTAGCACCGACCGTGAGCGCATTGCTCCAGCTGAATTAGAAAAAAAATTGGCAGAAAGCAAAGCAAAATGGGTTGAAGCGATTGCAAAAGACAAATTGCCTTGGCAAAATCATGTTTCTGATTTGATGTCTTGGGATTGCGCACCTGCTGCCGTGTATGGCGTGAGGTCTATTCCTGGTACTTTTCTTCTGGACAAAGAAGGTAAAGTTATCGTCGTCAATCCTCGTGAAAAATTAGACGCAGAATTGGCGAAGATATTCAAATAATCAAAAGGTATTAAGTACAAAAGTAGTAAAAAATGCTGCTGTTAGCTATTCTAATATAACCATATTTGATACTTTATGTTTTATAAAAGGCTGATTGTGAGCTGTTTGTATTTTTGATTATACATTTTTCATTTTTAATTATGAATTAACTTGAATAACAATTACATAGAAATAAACCTGCATTGCAGCAGCGAAAATGCCGAAATTTTAGTGGCTATGATTGGCGATTTTCCTTTTGATATGTTCGAGGAATACGATGGCGGAGTGAAGGCGTATATCAAGCAAAAAGACTACACTGAAGACATAACGGCGTATCTTGGCGAGTTGCAAGATACGCTTGATTTTTCTTATGAAAAAAACGTAATAGAAGCTGCAAATTGGAATCAACCTTGGGAGGATAATTTTCATCCTTTGACGATTGGTAACTTTTGTGGTATCCGTGCGGATTTTCATGCTTCTTTGCAACCCATTGAATATGAGCTGATTATAAATCCTAAAATGGCTTTTGGAACTGGACACCATGAAACGACACACCTTGCTATCGAGCTAATGCAACATTTGGATTTGGCTGAAAAAAAAGTTTTAGATTATGGTGGAGGTACAGGTATTTTGTCTATTTTAGCTAGTAAATTAGGCGCAAAAGGAATTATTGCGGTGGACAATGAAGTACCTGCTTATGAGAGTACAATTGAAAATGCTGCGATAAATCATGTGGACAATATCACGTCGATTTATGGTATTTTAAATGACGTAAAAGCAAGCGGTTTTGACATTATCTTAGCTAATATTAACCGCAATGTGATTATTGGTTCGTTGGATTTGATGTACGAAAAATTAGTTCCAAATGGTATTATGATAACCTCTGGCTTCTTAGTTGCTGATGAACAAATTATCATGCAATCTATTGAAAACCAAGGCTTTAGTTGTTTGGAGAAGAAAACAAAAGGCGACTGGATGTGCTTAAAATTAGTGAAAAATGTAATAGCTTAGAACAGCGTTATCTTAAATTCGACCTTTCCCAAGGAAAGGATTTTATGATTTGTAAAAATAATAGCAACAGAATTTTTAATTATTCATTTTTCATTATTAATTGAATCTAAGAATCTAATACTTAAAATGCTTTCATTTTTTAGAAAAAAAAATTATTCAGAATGTTCCACTGATGAACTTTTGACGCTTTATCAAGAGAAAGGCGATCAAGAGGCTTTGGGCGTTTTGTATGAAAAGCATTTGGAAATGGTATATGGCGTTTGTATAAAATATTTGACGGAAAAAGAACTGGCGCAAGATGCTGTACTGGATATTTTTGAGCAATTGACCGAAAAAGCAAAACACCATGATATTGTAAAATTTGACGGTTGGTTGTTTATGCTTTCCAAAAATCATTGTTTGATGCAGCTGCGAAAAATGCAAAAAAACGTAGTTTTGAGCATCGAAGACCGAAATTTGGAAGTACACGAAGAAGAATACATCGAAATAGACGAAAGACGAGAGGAGAATTTGCAAAGCCTCGAAGCCTGCATAGAAAAGTTGCCAGAAGAACAAAAACAAGTCGTCACGATGTTTTATTTGGAGGAAAAATCTTACAAAGAAATTGCCGATTTTATGCAAATCGATACCGAAAAAGTCCGTTCTTTTATCCAAAACGGAAGAAGGAATTTGAAAAATTGTATGACAGGGAAAGGGAATTAATTAAAAATGAATAATAGGTCGAAATAAAAGAGCCGTAGGTTCGACATTTTTGTAGCCATGAGCGTAAGCGCATGGAATTATATGGAATTAATGGAAGATAAGAAAAAAGGTTTTTCACGTCTTCTGGCAGATATGCAAGAAGATTCTTTTCACGGCGAACTCGTGGAAACGATAGATTTTTTGCCCAAAATCGCTCAATCACAAGAGTTAGAAGGCTTGCGTGGTCGCCTTCGCAAGCGGTATCAACGTTCGAGA
>JANMGN010000800.1:0-11893 GCA_031374645.1 Chitinophagales bacterium
TAACTTTACTGTCATTGGGCAAAAGCAATTGTGTACCCGAAAAAGCGGTACTTATCAGCAAAATATCTGCCAATATTACACCTGTTGCGATGTAAAAAGAACTCCAAAAACCTCGTTTTAAACTGTAATGTATCAGTGAAAAAAATATCGGACCGAGCGCAAAGCTCATAATAAAACCTACTGGAATACCTGAAAAAAAGTTTATAATTGAGGTCATAAAAATACTTAAATTATTTTTTATAAAACAAAGAAACTTATTGCTTATTTTTTTTATTTTAAAACTTATAATTAATATTATTTTATTTAAAAATAAAATAAAAGTCTGATTGTTAAATATTTATATATTAAAAATTTAACAAATACAAAAATAAAAATTATTTTTATTTTAAATTTTGTGACTTTGTAATTTCACTAACGTCTTAATATTTTACTTTGACATTTACCCAATGATTATATATAATCTAAATCCTATACGCTCTCTTGTTTGGATTTCAGGACCGTTCAGTTATCAGATTGAGCGGTCTTATTTTTTTCCCTAATCTACAATCAATTTATTCGGATTACTATCAAATTGTCCGCTATTGAGCAATTTCTTCAGCCCTTGAATTGTTTTTATAGGCCCATCGTCCATCGCTGCATTGATAGACCAATTTGGTATATCACCGCCAGGGTTTGAGCTGAAATAATACTCCGCATATACCCCTTTTTCTTCGGGTTTTAGTATCCATTCGGAGTGCATATCTTCAATTCTAAAAACTTTATCTTTTGCTGGCAAAACGCCTTTTTTAGCAGACGATGATGATACGACCAACTTCGTTTTCGGGTCTTGGTATATTTTATTATACACCACCACATCTCTATCTGTAATAGGCCAAGGAAAGTCCAAATAGTTATAATATATTGTTTCCCAGCTATTTACACTTTTTATTTTCTCAGAATAAGAAGCTTTATAGACCCATTTTGGATAAGAATTAACATCTTGCAAAGCTGCAACTACGACTGACATTTTGCGGTTGAAATGGGTCTGTAATTTTATTTCTTTCAAAGCAGTACCTTCTTTATTTTTAATATATACATTGATTCCGTCGGTTGTTTTCATGTATTTCCAACCATCATTTTGTGCATATAAAATGGTAGAAAATAAGCAAAGAAGCGTTACGAGTTGGTTTTTCATAATTAAGTGGATAACTTGGTTTAGTTTTTTTAGAATATTTGGTTTACTTTTCGCAAATTTGCAACTTAATTGCAATACTACAAAGCCTTTTTGGTTAAATTGACTTAATTAGGCGTTAAAAAATTAAAGATAAACATAATGCGTCAGTACCACGACCTTTTACAACACATTTTAGACCACGGTACAGAAAAAACCGACCGTACAGGGACAGGAACAATTAGTGTTTTTGGTTACCAAAATCGCTACGACCTTAGCGAAGGTTTTCCCTTGGTTACGACCAAAAAACTGCATCTAAAATCCATTATTTATGAATTGTTGTGGTTTTTAAATGGCGATACCAATACCAAATATTTGAAAGAAAATGGCGTAGGTATTTGGAACGAATGGGAAAACGAAAATGGCGATTTGGGGCCTGTGTATGGAAAACAATGGCGCAGTTGGGACTGCCCGAATGGCAAAACAATTGACCAAATTTCAGAACTGATTGCTACTATAAAAAATAATCCTGATAGTCGCCGAATGGTCGTAAGTGCATGGAATGTAGCGGATTTGCCCGAAATGGCACTCAGTCCTTGTCATTGTTTGTTTCAGTTTTACGTTTCTAATGGAAAATTGAGCTGCCAATTGTACCAACGTTCGGCAGATAGTTTTTTGGGCGTTCCTTTTAATATCGCTTCGTATGCCTTACTTACGATGATGATAGCGCAAGTTTGTGACCTCGAAGCAGGCGATTTTATACATACTTTTGGCGATTTACATCTGTATTCCAATCACTTAGAGCAAGCAAATTTGCAGCTTTCAAGGGAATGTCGCCCATTACCAAAAATGCAAATAAATTCCAATATTAAAAATATTTTTAATTTTCAATATGCTGATTTTCAGTTGATTGACTACAATCCGCATCCGCATATAAAAGCTGCGGTAGCAATCTAATTTAAAAAAAACTATAAAACAATGAGCCAAAATCAAGGACACGGTGCAGGACACATTATCCAAAGTCTTTTTATCAATCTTGCTATTGCAATTAGCAAAGGATTTGCAGCATTTATGACAGGTTCGGGAGCGATGCTTGCCGAAACTATTCACTCTTTTTCGGATTGTGCCAATCAAGCCCTGCTTTTGCTTGGCGTAAAACAAGGACAAAAACCAGCCGACGAAAAACACCCTTTGGGCTATGGGCGTTCGGTTTATTTTTGGTCATTTATGGTAGCTATGTTGCTTTTTTCCATCGGTGGAATGTTTTCTGTCTATGAAGGCATACACAAATATATGCACCCCGAACCAGTAGAAAATATCCTTTGGGGCGTAGGAGTTTTAGTATTTGCGATTTTGTTGGAAAGCTACGCAACTTTTTCAAATATTATAGAAATCAATCAGCGTCGTGGTACAAAGGGCTTTATAGAATACATAAGAAGTACAAAAGATAGCGATTTGGTCGTCATTTTTGGAGAAAACTCAGCAGCTGTATTGGGTCTTATCTTGGCTTTGGTAGCTATGCTGGCATCTTATTACACAGGCGATGGTCGTTATGATGCTCTGGGTTCTTTGGCAATTGGTATCGTTTTGATTGCTGTAGCTATCTTTTTATCCGTAGAAGTAAAATCACTTTTAATTGGAGAAAGTGCTGATCCACTTATCAGTAAAACCGCAAACGATATTGCAATTGGGCATCCGCATATTGAAAAATTAATCAATTGTATCACTATTCAGCAAGGACCAGGCGAAGTTTTGGCTTGTGTAAAAATAAAATGCAACGAGCATCTAACGGCTACCGAAGTCAGTGCGCTTATCAATGATTTTGAAAAAAAATTACGTGATACTTGCAAGGAAGTAAAATGGCTTTATATTGAGCCAGATTTGGAGGAGTGGATTTCATAATAATGTATAATTAAAAATGTATAATTTAAAACCACAAACATAAATAGCTCATAATCAATTATTTATAACGAATTATAGTAATTTAATTAGAAATTAAACTGTCATTTTACACAAAAAAAAACAAGGGATTTTGTAAGAAAAAAATGATACATTTACTTGGTATTCGACACCATGGACCAGGCTCTGCACAAAACGTACAAGCAGCTTTGGAACTTATCAAACCAGATATTATTCTGGTGGAAGGTCCGCCCGAAGGCGAGCCGATGATGAAGTATGTTTTGCACGCTGAAATGAAGCCGCCCGTAGCACTTTTGGCGTATCAAACAGATATACCGAGCAAAGCCGTCTTCTACCCTTTTGCTGAGTTTTCTCCTGAGTGGCAAGCACTTACGTATGGCGTTTACAATAATATACCCATTCGTTTTTTCGATTTGCCTCTTGTACATAAATTCGCTTTTAGAGCCGAAGAAATCATCGAAATAGTAGATACGCCAGAGGAATTATTGGAAACAAAATCAGCCCAATTTCAAGAAAATGAAGCTGCCGAAAAGGTATTTTTTCGACCAAAACCTCCTATGCAATATATTGCGGAAGCAGCTGGTTTTTCTGATTACGATGAATGGTGGGAACAGACTTTTGAGCAAAGAAAAACGCAAGGTTTAGATTATTTTGAAGCCATAAATGAAATGATGCGGACGTTGCGAGCGGCTTTTCCCGAGCGTGATGATTACGAGGAAAAACTCCGTGAAGCATTTATGCGTACCAATATTCGTAAGGCTGAAAAAGACAATTACCAGCGTATTGTGGTTGTTTGCGGAGCTTGGCACGTGCCTGCTTTGGAAAATATACCGCCACAAAAAGCAGACGATATATTGATAAAAAAACTCCCAAAAGTCAAGATCGAAACCACTTGGATTCCTTGGACAAATAGCCGTCTTTCCTTTCAAAGCGGTTATGGAGCAGGTATAAATTCGCCTGGTTGGTACGAATATCTTTGGAATGACCCTACCGATAATGGCGCAAATTGGCTCATCAATGTTGCGCAACTTTTTCGTGAAGAAAAATTTGATATTTCGCCAGCGCACGTTATCGAAACACAACGTTTGGCACATACTTTGGCTGCGCTGCGAGCAAAAAATTGTATCGGATTAGCAGAAATGAACGAAGCTATCACGACCGTAATGTGCATGGGCGACGCTGCACCGTTGAAAATTATTACTAAAAAACTCACGATTGGCGATAAAATTGGCGAAACGCCTTCGGATATTCCGAAAGTGCCGCTTTTGTGCGATGTAGAGATTGCGATGAAGAAATTGCGCCTTAAAGCAGAAGCACTAAAAAAAGAAATTACCTTAGATTTGAGAGAAGAAAACGACTTGGCTAAAAGTCAGTTTTTGCATCGTTTGAAAATCTTAGGAGTAGAATGGGGCGCAGTCATGCCGACAAAAGGCAAAGGAACTTTCAAGGAAGGTTGGACGCTTGATTGGTCGCCAGAAATCCCTTTAAAAGTAATCGAAAATGCAGTTTGGGGCAATACACTCAAAGAAGCTGCAACGCATTTCTTAAAAGATAATATACTGAATACCAAAGAATTAGCTAAGTTATCGCAATTACTAAATCACGCAATCCCTGCTGATTTGCCAGGAATTGTTGCTGGTCTGACAGCTAAGATAAATGACCTCGCTGCCGACACTTCTGATATTACAGAACTTATGCGAGCGTTTATTCCTTTGGCATTTATTACTCGATACGGCAATGTTCGTAAGACGGATGCTGCATTACTTTTGCAAATAAATGACAGTTTGATTGCACGTATTTGTATCGGTCTTCCGATGGCTTCGAGTGCGCTTGACGAGGATTCTGCAAAAGAATTTGCTGACCTTTTACTCAAGGTAAAAAATGGAATAGACCTCCTAAATCACGACGATTACAATAAACAATGGATTTTTGCCTTAAAAAAATTAGTCGAAATGAGTAATATTAATCCGTTTATTGCAGGTACGAGTTGCCGTCTTTTGCGTGATGCGAAGCAAATGTCAAGCGAAGAAACAGCGCAACGTTTTAGTCAGCGGCTTTCGGTTGGAGAAGAACCTCTGCTGGCAGTGCAATGGCTCGAAGGTTTTTTGAAAGATAGCGCAATGGTTTTGATTTTAGACGACGCTATTTTCCAAATTTTAGACGAATGGGTACAACGTATTGATTATGAAACGTTTAGGTCGATTTTACCTTTAATAAGAAGGACTTTCTCGGATTATGCACCTGCAGAAAAAACGAAAATTGCTGAAAAAGCCAACCATGGCTCGTCGTCTATTTTGAAAGGAAAAATATATGACAGCGATATTGACGAAGAATTAGCCTTGAAAATGATTAGAATGTTGGATTTGTTAAAATAAAAAAAACTCGTAACCAGAAGTTACGAGTTTTTTTATAAAGTAATATTTTTAACCGCCCATTTCGGACTTCAAATTTTTCATAGAGGTATCCCAAATCTGGCGAATGTCTTTTGCTTCATCATCGTCACAAAAATCAGTGATTTCCATAACTGTTTCCTCTGTTATGGGGCTTCTGAAAATTTTATATTCCCAATATTCGCCTGGCTCAGAATCTTCCCAGCGAAGACGCAAAAGTTCATCTTCTACAAAATCGACGATAGAAGCAGCTTGCGCCGAACCACTCCAACCAAAATAAAAGGTTTCATCAAGTTCGTCTGCTTCGTCACAAAACCAACGCACCAAACAAGCTGGTGTGGTCAAAAAATTGAACAATATGGTTGGAGATGCTCGGAACATATACTCCATTTTGATGGCGATTCTTTTTGACATAATTTTACAATTGACTATATGCAGCTGGGCTAAAATAATCGCCACTTTTTCTCAGTCGATTTTTTTTAATGACAAAAATACTTTCCTTATAGTCAGCTATTTTTGTCATTAAAAAAAACGCCAAAAAGTTATGATTATTTCTTAACACCTACAAATTCTGGCACAAATAAAAACATTTTTTTGATACTACCAAATTTTTAGTATAAAATTTTTCAAAAGAGAAGATTATTTTTTTGCGAACGCTTTTGCAACAACGAGTTCTTTTGTTCCGTGTTCGTAATTATAAAAGCCTTCGCCAGATTTTACGCCTTTTTTTCCTGCCATTACCATATTGACCAAAAGCGGACAAGGAGCGTATTTGGGATTTCCAAAACCATCGTGTAACACCCGAAGAATTGCCAAACAAACATCAAGTCCAATAAAATCTGCCAACTGCAAAGGGCCCATCGGATGCGCCATTCCGAGTTTCATTACAGTATCTATTTCCGCTACACCAGCCACATTTTCGTACAAACTATAAATCGCTTCGTTTATCATCGGCATCAAAATACGATTGGCAACAAAACCTGGATAATCATTTACTTCGGTCGGTGTTTTGCCCAATTGTTTGGACATTTCCATTACGGTATCGCAAGTTTCATCCGAAGTCATGTAGCCTCTGATAACTTCTACGAGCCTCATTACAGGCACAGGATTCATGAAGTGCATCCCGATAACTTGCTTAGGACGGCTCGTTACAGCCGCTATTTTCGTAATCGAAATAGAAGAAGTATTGGTTGCTAAAATCGCTTTTTCAGGTGCAAAAGTATCTATTTGCTTGAAAATTTGTAGTTTGAGTTCTACATTTTCAGTGGCAGCTTCTATCACTATTTCTGCATTCGCAACGCCTTGCTCTACGCTCGAAAAAGTATGCAAACGACTGATTGTCTGTGTTTTATCATCTTCTGAAAGCTGTCCTTTGGCAATCATTCTATCCAAATTTTTGGCAATTGTTGCCATTCCTTTGTCCAATGCTGCTTGTGAAACATCTACGAGCGAAACATCGTGTCCGTTCATTGCAAAAACGTGTGCGATACCATTTCCCATAGTTCCTGCACCAATAACTGTTATTTTTTTCATTTTTTTTTTATATTATTCGTTCCTCGTAGGGCGATGCCCTACGCTAACATATTACACCCTTTTAGGGCTTCTATGAAGTGCAAAAGTAGTATTTTTTAATAAAAAAAACCATTTATTCATTACAAATAAATGGTTTTTTAAAAATATTTTACTTAAAAAAAACAATACAATTATGGTTTTGCAACTGCAGATTTTTTATTGTTTATGGCCGCTACTTCTTCCGCAGAACGGTACGGAATAGAAGCCAATTGAGCAAGTACACCGTCTTTAAATTTCAAATAGGTTGGCAATGCAGTTTTGTCCATTGGCTGAGGAAAGGGTAGATTTGCTTTCAAGAAATTGATTTGTTCACCATTTTTCCAAAAACGAAAACAGACATGTGGCCCAGTTGCCAAGCCTGTATGTCCTACATAACCTATCACTTGTCCTTGCATCACTCGAACACCTGGTCGCATACCTGCTGCATGACGACACATGTGCAAATATTGCGTTTCGTAAGTACCATCGTGGCGCAGTTTTACAAAATTTCCGTTGCCTCCTCTGCGTGTTGCTTCTTCGACCACACCGTCAGCGACTGCCATAATTGGCGTGCCTTCCGAAGCAGCAAAATCAGTTCCCAAGTGTGGTTTTACATATCTTAGTACAGGATGAAAACGTTTCAAGTTAAATCCGCTTGAAATATGTGCAAATTTGATAGGCGATTTCAAAAAAGTTTTTTTCAACGGGCGACCTTCTTCATCAAAGAAACCTTTTATTTTTGCGCCATCTTCATATAATATAGCGTTGTATTCTTTTTCTCCATTGAAAAAATAACCCGCTAATAATTTTCCAGTTCCTGCAGCTTTTCCGTTCACATAATGCTGCTCGTAAATTAATTTGAATTTGTCACCTGTATTTATATGATGAAAATCTACCGAACATTTTAACGCATCTTCCAATTTATCGATAATATCTAAGCTCCAACCGTTGTCTTCCATTGTGTTCCAAAGGTTAGATTCTACAATTCCTGAGGACATTTCGATACGAGTTTCTACTGGTAATTGTACTTTTTGAGCTTCTAAGGTTTTCAGATTGATAACTAAATGACTGTAAGCATCAGGCGAATAGCAAAAATAACTTGCGCCGTCGGGCTTATTGCTCTTCAAAATCATGTACTCTTTGCCTGTTCTGAAAGTTCTTACGTTAAAAACGCCTTCACAATTTTTATTTACTTTGTCAATTTTAACAGCACCCAAGCCTTCCTCTTCTAAAAAATTGCCAAGACTTTCGTTTGAGCCAATTTTTTCTTGTTTTACCTGAAACGTATCAATATTGAAACCGTAGCGCATATTGGGCGTTTTGAGTGGTAATTCTGAAAGTTGAGGTGCTTTTGATATACCAATCATAGAAGCCGCAGTCTGCGGATTTGTACTATAATAGGCAGAAACAGCAAATAATGCGGTAACTCCACCAGCTTTTGCAACATTTATTTTGTTGGCAAAAAACGTTTTGGTTTTCGTTTTTACAACTTGAACTAATAATTTTAAATTCATTCTTAAATATTTTGTAGTATTTTTAATTTTTAAAAATACTTTGGTTTCTTATTTTTTTGTGTCGTAAGTAATTGGCAAACAACATAGTGGGCATTTGAAAGTTGAGTTTCAAATGTCAAAATTTAAGTATCGTAAATTGGATAATTTTATTTTTTATAAATAGGGAAGAAAAAAACAATACTTAGGGGCGTATTTTTACTAAGGACAATCGCAAAGGTAGAAAAAAGATTGCAATTTGCAAGTTTTCTAACGTTAAAAGCACTTACTTTAACTTTTAAACAAAGTTTAAAATATTTGAAATTTTTTTGTTATATTTATAAACAATTCATTATCAATTACTTTTATATTATATTTTTATTTTATTTAAAAATATTAAAAATTTACTTTTTTGCATAAACGCTTACTTATATATGAAAAAAGTAGTAAAAACTTACTTCAATTTAAACTAAATATAATCTCATTTAATCGAAATCAAAAATCTAATTTCGATTATCTTTTATTTGCTGTATTAACATTTTTCTCAAAAAAATACTATCTTTGCATCTGAGTATTAAGCAAGTTGGCTCAGTTAAACATAGAGAAAATATGACTGTCGAAATGAATCCGAACCTAAATCCGAAAGATGTTCAGAGCGCAGAAGTTGAAAAAGCACTGCGCCCAAAAGCATTAGAAGATTTTAGCGGACAACCCAAAATCGTAGAAAATTTAAAGATTTTTATTCAAGCAGCTCGGCAGCGTGGCGAAGCGCTTGACCACGTTTTGTTGCATGGGCCTCCTGGTTTGGGCAAAACGACTTTGTCGCACATTATTGCGAACGAATTAGATTCTAATATGAAAATGTCTTCGGGGCCAGTTTTGGAAAAAGCAGGCGACTTGGCTGGTATTTTGACTTCGCTCGAAGAAGGCGACGTGCTTTTTATTGACGAAATCCACCGTTTGAATACCGTCGTGGAAGAATATTTGTACTCGGCTATGGAAGATTATCGCATAGATATTATGATAGATAGCGGCCCTAATGCAAGGAGTATTCAGATAACTTTGAACCCTTTTACACTTGTCGGAGCTACTACTCGTATGGGTTTATTGACTGCTCCGATGCGTGCCAGATTTGGTATCAATTGTTTGTTAGATTACTACGATACGATTACTTTGGTCAAAATTATTAAGCGTTCGGCAGGTATTTTAAATGTACCGATTAGTGATGACGGAGCTGTCGAAATCGCTCGCAGAAGCCGTGGAACACCTCGTATTGCGAATGCACTTTTGCGTCGTATTAGAGATTTTGCGCAAATAAAAGGCGATGGAACAATCAACATAGAAATTGCAAAATATGGCTTAAATGCCTTAAATGTTGATGAATCTGGCTTAGATGAAATGGATAATCGCATCCTTTCGTCTATTATTCATAAGTTTAAAGGTGGCCCTGTTGGTCTTACGACGATTGCAACAGCCGTTGGCGAAGAGCCTGGCACAATAGAGGAAGTACATGAGCCGTTTTTGATTATGGAAGGTTATATTCAGCGTACGCCTCGTGGCAGAGAGGTAACGGAAAAAGGGTATAGACATTTAGGTTTAGCAATTCCTGCAGCTAAAGCAAGTCCGACATTGAGCCTTTTTGAAGAATAATTTATTTTAGCTGACATTTTCTGCAAACGAATTTTTTTATTTTGAAAATCATAGATAAATATTTAATAAAAGAATACATAGGACCATTTTTTGTGTCTTTTATGATTGCGCTTTTCGTTTTGCTGATGCAAACGGTTTGGGTTTATATTGACGATATTATGGGAAAAGGAGCTGGTATTTTGTTTATCAGCGAAATGATTTTTTACCTTTCCATTTATCTGATACCGATGGCTTTGGTTATTGGTGTTTTGATTTCGAGTGTGATGTCTATGGGTAATTTGGCTGAAAAATACGAACTTTCGAGTATGAAATCGGCTGGTGTATCGGTTTTTCGAGTGATGTTGCCGCTGGTATTAATTTGTACTGGATTAGCAGGTTTTTCTTATTTTAGTGCTGATGTTTTAAGCCCTTGGGCAAAATTAAAATACAATGCTCGTTTGTATGACATTCGCCGACAACCTACTATGGCACTCGAAGAAGGTGTTTTTTCTGAAAATTTACCTGGCTATACTATGCGAATTGGTAAAAAAGACAGCGATAAAAAAACCATACACGACATTATGATTTATCAGCAAAATAATGTCAGTGGAAATATCAGCGAGATGTTGGCAAAAAAAGGCGAAATGGCCTCTACTCCTGACAAATTATATGTAACGATGCGTTTGGAAAATGGTCGTCGTTATGAAAATCTGAAAGACGATGGCAAGCGACGTTATGCTTTTTTGCGTACTGATTTCAAAGAGTGGAACAAAATTTTTGTACTTGACGAATTAGACAGAACAGACGATAATCTTTTTCGCAATAGTGCCACAACTAAGACAGTATCAATGCTTTACAATGATATTGATTCGCTTACCAAAGAGATAGAAAGACGTAAAGATGATTTTTCAAAATCATTGGATAATAATTTTACACTGTACAATGAGCCTATTAAAAGAGATTCTTCCGTGACCGTAAATATCAATCAAAATTTAGCTCCGCAACCGCAAAAAGTAGAACCTGCAAGAAGCTACTTAAATATCGGTAAAAATCAATTTATGGATCAGGTAATCGTAGGCGAATTGAAAAATACGGGTAATATTTCCAACACATTTAGAGGTTACAAGCGAGCAGATATAATTTCTAAGGCGAAAGCAACCGCTACGAGTATTCAGCAACAAGCCTCGAATAACAACAGTGTTTTGGATAAAGTACGAGAAACACAATCCAAACACATTTGCGAAAAGCACTCCAAATTTGTATATGCTGCATTGTGTGTTATTTTTCTATTCATAGGCGCACCGATGGGCGCAATCGTACGCAAAGGAGGTTTTGGTTATCCAGTTTTGATAGCCATTGGCTTTTTTATCGCTTTCATATTTATGTATATTATGTTTAGAAAATTAGGCGAACAAGGAACGTTGCCTGCAGCGTTTTCAGTTTGGCTTCCCGCACTTATTTTGAGTGTTATAGGCTCGTTTCTGACCTATAAAGCAATGCGTGACGAACGTGTTTTCAATACTGATAAATTAGCGTTTATTGGTAAATTCTCTAAAAAAGTGTTTAATAAAGTGATAAAAAAACCTACAAATGAGATTCAACCAACGGCTTAGACACAATTACGATTTTTGCCAAAATTGTGAAAATCCACTTGCTGAAAACGATAATTTTTGTAGCAATTGTAGCCAAAAACGCAGCACAGGACGTATTGCTTTTGGACAGTTGGTCGTGCAATTTTTTGAAGATACTATCAATTGGGATGC